>JBASBO010000115.1:0-33332 GCA_049651165.1 Xanthobacteraceae bacterium
CGCTGAAACCCGCCGCGACGCTGGCGTGCCCGATCGTGTCGGCGCTGGATCGCTGGCTCAACGAGAACATCCAGCCGGCGGCGATGCGCTGGTTCGGCGCGCGCGTGGTCGAGGTCAAGCAGATTTCGGCCTATTCCTGTCGCGGCATGAACGGCAACCCGCGCGCGCACATTTCCGAGCACGCCTTCGGCAACGCGCTCGACGTCGCCGGCTTCACGCTGGCCGACGGCCGCTACATCTCAGTTCAGAAGGGTTGGAAGGGGCTGCCGGAGGAACAGGGCTTTCTGCGCGACGTGCAGGGCGCGGCCTGCCAGCATTTCACCACGGTGCTCGCGCCCGGCGCCAACATCTATCACTACAACCACATTCACGTCGATTTGATGCGGCGCTCAAGCGGCCGTCAGGTGTGCAAGCCGGCGGCGGTGTCAGGCGAGGAGGTCGCGGTGCGCGCCGGCCGGGGCAATCCGTATGCCAGCAGCGAGCCGGCCTATACCAGTTCGCTCGGCAGCCGCGGCGCGCGCCGCTCCGCGCCTAATCATGACGAGGACGACGACTGAGCATGATCCCGAAAAGCCTGCTCGCTTTTGACGGAATTATCCATCGTCATGCGCGGACAGGCTTTGACCGAAGCAGACACTCGCTGACCGTGGAGGCTTGAAGTCTGTCGGCAACCGGGCCTTTTGTCTTCGGAGAATCGATCGAGGAGACGGGGGTACGAGATCGACTGGAATACGCCCGGGGCGTCGTGACGACCCGACTATCTGAGCCAGGTCGCGATAGCAGTTTGTCAGAATGGTGCGTTGCTACAGCCTAAATGCACGCATCATTTTGCAAGGGTCGGCTCCAGGGTCACGGTCGTTGCCGACCGTCCTCGCAGCGGGGCCGGCCTCCAAAGGGAGCTATGACTTGAGGGTTGCAATGCCGAGATCGTGCACCTTGAGAGCCAACTCGAACATGATCCGGTGTTCGTGGTTACGCAAGCTAAGTCCACTTGTCGCTTCGATCTTTTCGAGACGATATGCGATCGTCTTGGGATGAACGGCAAGCATCTCCGCGGCGTCCCTTTGGCTGCAATTGGAGGCGAGATAGGCTCGGAGGGTTTCGCGAAGCGTTGCGGCTTGAGGATGAGATTCATCCGCAATGTCCTTGAGCACGTTGTGGGCGAAATCAGGAAAGCCGACACCCCCCTGAAGCCCCATGATCAAGCCCAGTAGCCCCATGTCTTCGAACTTCACCGGACGGGCGGCAGATGTGAGTTCGGCAACCTTTTTGGCGAGACGCGCTTCCGTCAGGGCGTCCGGCAACGTCAGCGGATCGGAGCGGCTTGCGCTTACTCCGATGGCCCATCGGATATCGGGAAAGGTCTTTCGGATCCGATCTCCCAGCCGGCGCATGAAGCGATCCAGTGCCGCGGGATCCGCCGACGACAGAACGACGGCGATCTCGCTGTCCCTGAATGCAGCCAGATGGATACTTTTGCGGCCTGCCTGCTCGTAAGCGATCAGATCGCTGACGAGGCGGCGACGCAGATCGAAATCCAGTTCGGCGGAGCTGTTGCGAGACTCCCTTGCGCGGTTCTCTATACCGCACAGAATAACGGATGTCGGGGAAGTGAGGTCCTTGCCCAGCTCCCGGAGCTTCTCGATGGCAAGCACACGGACGTTTCGAGGCGCGTCGATCAAATCCCAAAGGAGCGCGGAGATTTTTTCCGAAAGAATCGAACTCGCCGCCTGCGCCTTGACGTCGAACAGTGCGACGGTGATCGAAACCGACGCAAGAGCAAGCAGGGCGGCCTCTCTGCTGCCGCCGGGATTCACGATAAGCGCCCATCCGCGTTGCCCGGAGACTGCGGACAGCCGCTGCGCATAGATGGTCTGGCTGCGGACGCCGGATTTAATGGCGCATGCGGTCATATCGTCGCGCGGCACCGCGGCAAGCTCCAGCCGGAGTTTCGCAAGATCGGCGGGGCCGAGCGGATGCGAGCCGCTTTTGGCTCTGATGTCCAGCTTCTGATCGCAGATGAACACCGAGGCTTCGGTCGCTTCCGCCGCCATTCGAACGATTTGATCGAGTCCCTGATCGTAGATCACGCATTTAACGAGGGTGGTCTGGAAATTGGCCGCGTTCTCGATGATGTCGATTCGCTCGGTCATGGCCGCATGAGCGGCCTCCAGTTCATGCATCGCATTCTTTTGTGAACTGATGAGCCTTGCATTTGCAATCGCAAGCGACGCGAGGTCGGCGAGCGCGGCCAGTTCCGCGACATTGTCTTGTGTGAAGGTCGATGGCCTCCGCCGCCAGACTTCGAGGACGCCTACGATCTCCCGGTTCGAAAAGAGCGGGACCGCAAGCGCCGAGCGAACCCGCTCGGCGCGGGCAAGATCGAAAAAATCATGGCTGATATGGAGGCTGTTAATATAATCTTCTACGGCGCAGGGCTCGCCGGTTTGCAGAACCCTGCCGGCGATGCCCTGGCCGGCTTTCATTCTGAGGGTCGCCGTTGCGGCGGACTCGTTTCCGACACAACGCTGCATGACCAAATGGTCGCCGTCGAGCAGCATGATCCCGCATATATCGGCCGATAGTTCGCTATTCGCGACCTGGGTGATATTGAAGAAAATCTCCGCGAGATCTTCGCTCTTCAGTATCGTGTTTGCGACATGACTGAACGCGATGATGATTTCGTGGCGGGAAGGAACGAATGTTCTCGCCAAGCATCGCGAAATCGTGGTTTCGAGGAGGCGGGCGCACACCAGCAATTCTTGTTCAGGCAATGACGAACCGGGTGTCAGCGTCACGAGCAAGCCGATCGCGTCATCGCGTATCGAGAAGAATGCGACCTTCGCGGAGAGCCGGAGCAAGCGCGCGTCATTGGCGTCGCCGGACGACCTCAGGGCCGTGAGTTCGGATGAGGTCGCGTATCGATCGTCCCAATATGTCCAGCCCGCGGGACCTGGAACGACAATCCTGGCGGAGGCCAGCGGAAAGTATTTCGGTAGCAGGTTCTCGATTTCGGCGAAGGGATGGCCGGTCTCGGTCGCCGTCGCGAGCGTGGAGATGACATCCCCGAGAGCATCCTGAGCCGCCCGCGTCGTGTACGCTGGCGGAGCCAGCGGGACAGTGGGGTTATTCAAGTGAACTCCTCCCTGCGCACGATGACGTCCATCAGTGCCTTGAGGATAAGTCTCCTTTCGCGACCGTCAATCGGTCAGTCGAGCGGATTACATCACGATAACCGTTTTCATGCTTCGCTGGTTTCGCAGCGCATCATAAGCCTCCACCACCTCGTCGAGGCCGATGCGCCGATCCACCACGACCGTCGGGTCGAGAGCGCCGGTTGAAATCATGCGCAGCAACTTCGGGCGCAGCCTGATCGAATCCCCGATCGCAAAACCGATGGAAATCTCCCGCGTAAAGCAATCCGCGAGGGGAATCGGCCATTGCGCTTCACTGTGAGCGCCGACCGATATGATCCGGCCGCGCCGGCCGACCAGATCGAATGCGCTGGACAGCACCTTGGGCAATCCGACGGCTTCGATGACGAGGTCGGCGCTTTGTCCGCCGGAAACGCGATGAAGGATATCCCGTGCCGCTTCGGGAGCGGCCGATATCGCGCCATTTGCCTGCGCGAAGGCGCGACGCTGCTGGTTCGGTTCGATCAGCAGCACGGCGCCGGCGCCGGCCGACTGTGCCGCCAGACTTGCGAGCTGGCCGACCGCGCCGCCTCCGAGGACAGCAACGATATCGCCCGGCTGCATGTTTCCGCGTTCGATCGCGGCCCAGCCGGTGGCCAGATTGTCGCCGACAAGGATTGCGGCTTCGTCGGAACATCCCGGCGGAATTTGGTAAAGCGTCGAGTCCGCGTGCGGGACCCGTACAATCTCGGCCTGGGCGCCCGCCAAGGCAGGCCCAAAGGCCTCGCCGGTGCCAAAAAATGATCGCTCGCCGCACTGCCAGTTGTCGCCGGCCGCGCAGTGCCGGCAATGTCCGCACGACGTGAAGTCCGAGGCCATGACGCGATCGCCGCGACGGTGACGCGTCACCGCCGGACCGGCGTCGATGACCGTGCCGACGAATTCATGTCCGACGATCGATCCGGCATTCATGCCGTGAAAGTGTCCGGCCACGGCGTGGAGGTCCGTCCCGCAGATGCCGGCCATCCGGACCTGGACCAGCGCATCGGTGGGCGCCTGAATCACCGGTTCGGGCACCTGTCGCACCGCAATCTGTCCGGGTCCGAGATAGACGACCGCGCGCATCGGGCTAGCCCAGTTCCGCGATCCGGTTGGCGATACTTTCCGCGGCTTTCTTCAGCGCCTCGCGTTCGTTCTGACGAAGGGGAAGTTCGATGATTTCGGCAACGCCCTGGCGCCCCAGCCGAACCGGAAGCCCGACCCGCGTATCGGGGAGACCATAGGCGCCACCCGAGCGCACGCATGCCGCGATGATCCGGTTCTCGCCGGAGACCATGGAACGAACCATGGCCGCCGCGGACTCGGCGGGTGCGTAATAGGCGCTGCCGGTTTTGAGCAATCCGACCACCTCGGCGCCTGAATCGCGCGCGCGCTCGACGATCGCGGCCAGTCGGTCCGCCGGCAACTGCGCTTCGAGCGGTTGGCCGGCTGCCGTCGCCAGACTTAACGGAATCACCATTTCCGGCCCGTGGCTTCCGAGCGCCAGTGCCTCGACTTGCCCAGGTTTCGCGATCCCCGTGAGCGCGACGAGAGCGCAGAACCGGGCGGAATCGAGCACGCCCGCCATGCCCAATACGCGGCTTGCGGGAAAGCCCGTCGCGCGCGTCATGAGCTCGGTCATCTCCTCGAGCGGATTGGTGACGACCACCACGACGGCCTGCGGTGCGAACTGCCTGATGCCGGTCGCAACGGCGCGGATGATTTCGGCATTGACGCCGGTGAGGTCGGTCCGCGACATTCCCGGCTTGCGCGGCCGGCCAGCCGTCATGACGATATAATCGGCGCCTGCGAGCGCCGAGAGTTCTTGGGATCCCTCGACACGGGTATCGAAGCCGCGCAGGCCGGCGGAGTGCCACATGTCGAGCGCCAGTCCTTCGGCGAGCCCCGACTGAATGTCGACCATCGTGACCTTCGAAAACAGAGACGTCTCGACGAGGCGCAGCGCCGTCGTCGCGCCGACATGTCCCGCACCGATCACGGCGGCTTTCGGTCGTCCGTCCGCGCCTAGCTGTGCCTGTTCGCCCGGCGTCGGCTGCATTTCGCGTGGGAGTAACGCTCCGCGCCGGTAAAGCGCGCCGGAAAATGCGCCGAGCTGCGTCGGCGCCTCGACCGGGCGAGATGGTTTTTCCAACCGAACGACGGCGGCGGCCGCCGGCCTGGCGGGCGTTTGCGGCGCAGGAGCCGCTATAGCCGCCCCGGGTCGGGCCGAAGAAACGTCACCGACCTCAATCGTCACGTTCAGTTCGCGCGCGCGATCCCGCGCCAGCGGCGTCACGACGTCGCCCTTGGCTATGACAAGGCGCGAGCCGACCCGTTCTATATGTTCGGCGGTGATGACGCTCATGCTTCGCGACCCTCCACCTGCGCCAGACAGTTGACGGCGGCGTCCATCGCCGCCTTGACCTCGGACTCGGTGCCGGCGATGAACATGCGGCCGAACCGGCCAACCGCGCGAACCTCGACGATGTTGATGTTCGCCGCCTTCTCGGCTTCGTTCGCCGCAAGGCTGACATAAGCGGCGGGACTTGCCTCCAGCACGAACAGGCTTTGCCGTGGAAGCAGAAGGTTGCCCTTGCGCCACTTGTTGATGAGTTGCGCCTGGTACGGGTTGACGTTCGTGATCAGTTCGGTCGAGGCGACTTTCGGCCTCACCCGATCCGCTACCGTCAGTCCCAGATATTCCAGGACCGCTTCGCCGGCCGCAATGACCTCCTCCTGTGTCCGCGAGTGAATTTCGAGCAATCCGAACTCGCGTTCGACGATCTGCATCGCGGGGCGGACGTCGGCCGCCTTCAAGGCGATGTCGGCGACCCTGAATATGGCGTTGCCGGGGGCAACCTCGATGAACAGTTGGGACATGCCGGCGACCGGCACGTCACCCGGCGAGGTCGCCGCGACATGCGCCGCCGCCTGGGGCTGCATGCTGTCGATGAAAGCGTAGGTGCGCAGTTGCAGACTCATGTGTTCAACTCATCGCGATGCCGAAAGGGGTGACGAGGTCGGAGCGCGGGTAGGCGTAGACCTGTCGCCCGAGATGGCGGGATACGACTTCATCCGTTCCGGGCAGCATCACCGCGCCGCCGACGAGATGAACGGCGTCGACCGGGATGCCGCCGATCTGCCGTTCGATTGACGTGGCGATACGCTCAATGCCGGGTTTGAGGACTGCGACATGCTCGGATCGTCCGGCGATCTTCAGCGCCTCGGCTTCCTCTATGGAAACGCCGAGTGCGCCTGCGAGAATGAGGTTGAGATGGTGGCCGCCGCCGGGGCGGTCGTCCAGCGAGACGATCCGGCCGTTCTGAACCACGCCGACGCCGGTCGAGCCGCCGCCGACATCAACGATTGCTCCGGAGTCGATCCGCAGAAGCGCCTGGGCAGCGGATACCTCGTCCGTGAGCGCCCGACAATCGATGTGGGCGGCCTCCAGAACGAACCGGCAGGCGCGGGCTTCGGATGGGGGCACGCCGGGCGGGTAGGCCGTCGCGGCATTCTCGACGACCGTTCCGAGCGCGTCCTCCGCCTCGGCCTTGAGCTTTAAGACCGCGGCGACGGCATCGTTGAAATTGACGACGACGCCATCGCGCACCGCGCCACATCCGACCGAATTCCAATAAACCGGCGCGCCGGCCGCATCGACGGCCGCGATCACCACCGTCGCGGTTCCGAGATCGACGCCGAAGCGAAGCGCGCCACCGGGCCGCCCTCGCCGTCTCTCGCCGGCCTTGACCAGAAAATCGCGGGCGGCTTCGATCGCGAGTTCGTTTTTCGACGGGCGGCTAAGCATTTTGGCGGCCTGCCGACAGTTCGTAGAGACTGCGCCAGGGGCGGATTTCATGGGCAACCCGCTTGATGTTGATGAGATGCAGAGGCGTGACGTTGTCGGAAACGATGGAGCCGCTCCAGGTTCCCGTGCCGAGCATGAAGGACGGATCCGTGGCGCAACTGAAACCCATGCCGCCGAACAGCGTGGGCGTGTTGATGACGACTCGCCCCGCCCTGAGCGACGAGAAACGCGCGATGACGTCGTCATCCTCGCAGTGGAGTCCGAGAGTATGTCCCTCGCCTCCGAAAGCGAGAATCTGCCGGCAACGTTCGTACCCTGCCGCGACATCAGCGGTCCGATAGAAGGAGAGAACCGGGCCGAGAATCTCGGCGGAAAGGGGCTGCTGGCGGCCGACGGCATTGAGTTCAACACCCAGGACGCGCGTGTCGTCGCGCGGCGTCACGCCGATCTTCGAGGCCAGAACCTTGGCCGACAATCCGACTTCGCTGGACCGCAAGCCGCCGTTCTCGGTAAAGAGCAGCTTTTCCAGGCGTTTCGCTTCGTCCGCGTTGAGAAACAGCGTGCCCTGCTGCTCGAAGGCGATGCGGGCCTCGGCGGCGACCGGCTCGTCGATCACGATCGATTGTTCGGCGACGCAAGCCGTGCCGTTATCGAACGACTTGGACGTGATCGTCATCAGCGCGGCTTCGCGCACGTCCTTCACCGAACGATGGATATATACCGGGACGTTGCCGGCGCCGACGGCCAGCGTCGGCTTGCCGCTCGAATAGGCGGCGCGCACCATGCCCGGACCGCCCGTCGCCATCACCAGAGACACATCGCGATGCCGCATGAGTTCGGCTGTCGCTTCCAGCGTCACGTTCGAGATGCAGGAAACCAGACCCGCGGGCGCTCCCGCCCTGACGGCGGCCTCCGCCATGACTTCCGCCGCGGCGGCGCTGCTTTTCGCGGCTCGTGGATGGGGTGCGCAGACGATCGCGTTACCCGATTTGACCGCGGCGAGGCATTTGAAAAAAACCGTCGACGATGGATTCGTCACCGGAATGATGCCGGCGATGACCCCGACAGGGCTGCCGATGGCCGTCACCCGGTTTTTTTCGTCGACCCACAAAACCCCCACGGTGCGCATCGGCAGCATGGATCGGGCGATAAACTCCGTATTGTACAAATTCTTGTAGATCTTGTCTTCGTAAACGCCGAAACCGGTCTCATCGACCACCATCCGCGCGATCTTCTCGGCCGCGGCCGAGCCCGCCTTGGCCATCGCGCGCACGATCTCGTCGAGCTTCGCCTGTTCCGTGCCTTCAAACAACTCGAAGGCCCGCCGGGCTTCCTGCGCTCTTGTTCTTGCTTCCGCGATGGCCGCGAGATCGGAGTCAAAATTTGCGATCGTATTCATGCTAGCTCCGGTACCTGAACCTGGTGCTGGTCAGATCGCTCGGGCTCAACCCTTGCCAAGGATGGCTTCGACGTCCTCGTGCGGGCGCGGAATGACGTGGACCGAAACGATTTCGCCGACCTTGCCTGCCGCGGCCGCTCCGGCGTCGGTCGCGGCCTTGACGGCGCCGACGTCGCCGCGGACCATGACGGTGACCAGGCCGCCGCCGATCTGTTCGCGGCCGATGAGTTGCACGTTCGCAGCCTTGACCATGGCGTCGGCGGCTTCGATGGCGCCGACGAGACCCTTGGTTTCGATGAGGCCCAACGCGCCTTTCGCGCCGGACGCCGAGGTGGGGGTGGTTACCATTTGATGTCTCCTTGCTGGCAGATGATGGTTGTGTGAATGAATTTTGCACGTCATCGTCGCTCGAAGACCGACTTGTCTCCGATACGAACGGTGTCGAGGATTGCGACAATGGCCGCGTCCACGGGCGCGTCGAGCGACCCCGCGAACAGTCTGGCCGCGCTGCCGAACGCGACGAGGACGATCTCGCCGGCGCCGGCGCCGACGGTGTCGATGGCAACGTAATAGTCCGATGAGTTGTCTGGCGGATTTCCAGCGTCGTCCTGGAAGTCACGGACGAGCAGCAGCTTGAAGGACTCCAGCCCTCTCGACTTCACGGTCGCGACCGCGGTCCCGATGACCCGACCCAGTTTCACCTCGACGTCCTCCCGGCAACGCGTAGACCGCCATGTTTGCCGGGATAGTAGGTCCGGCGATCCCGGCACGCCTTATCCCCATGAGATAATTCCGAGTGATTTTTCTGTCCCTGTCCTCCATGTGCTGAACCGGGAGCCGTGTGCACCCTGTACGGTGATCGATACAGGGATTGTTTTCGGATGATCCGTGCATGGATCGAGGGAGGAAAAAATGATCAAGGACGAGGATGTCCGTTTCCACGAAACGGACCCGAAACAACCCAATTGGGCGGAAACCAACTATTTCGGGTTCTATAACGCGGAAGCAAGACTGAACGTCGGCGTCTATGCCCTGTTTCGCCCCAATCTGGGAATCGTCGGATCGACGATCTGCATGAACACCGGCTATGCGAACGCCCCGTGGGAAGCCGACTTCGTCGATCTCCAGTCGTCGCTTCCGATTCCTGCCGACCTCGCTGATTACACGCTTGCGAACGGGCTGTCGGTGACATGCACCAAACCCAACATGGACTGGACGATCCGCTACGACGACCGCGAAGGAACGACCATCGACGTCGATTTCAAGGCGATCATGATCCCGTTCGACATCCAGGATCCCGAGATGGATCCGATGAAGGCGAAAGCGCTGGCCGAGGCCGACGAGAGCGGTCATTTTGCCTGGGGCACGGCCTATAACGGTCACTTCGACCTGTCCGGTCATGTCAGCGGCAGCGTCTCCATCCGCGGTAAGCGCTATCCGATCGATTGCGTCTCCACCATGGACCATAGCTGGGGGCCGCGCCCGGAGCGCGGCGCGCCGAACATGTCGTGGCTGCATGCGCATTTCTCGGACGATCTCGCGATCCATGTCATCTTCAGTTTCGATCCGGAGCGCAACGGCGCCGACCTCGTTTTGACCCACGGATATGTCGTCGAGATGGGCAAGGTTTACGGTCTGAAAGCGGGCAGCGGCCGGACCGTTCGCCGGCGCGAGCGCTATGCCGAAAGCGTCGAGCTTGTCCTGGTCGACAAGGACGACCGGGAATGGCGGTTGAAGGGTCGTGGGCTGAATACGTTCCCCTGGCAGTGCTGGCCGAACATGGTGACGTTCAATGTGCTTGCCGAGTGGGAGTGCAACGGCATGCGCGGCTATGGCGAAATCATGGACTTCTTCGAGGCTCCTCAGCTCACGCGACTGAATGCTTCCGAAAAGACGCGCAGGCTGGTCGCCGTAGAGGTCTGAAGCGATGCCGAAGGCCATCCTCTTTGATCTCGATGGAACGCTCGTCCAGACGCGCGAATCGTCCTGGCGGGTGTTTTCCAAGACGAATGCGGAGTTTGGTCTCGGCATCGATACGCAGGAGGACTATTTCCGGCTGCTCGAAGGAAATATGTTCGCCTCGATCCGCAGAATCTCGGGAAGCGAGGAGCGCGCGAAACAGGTGGCCGCGCACTTCCTCGATTTGCTGAACCAGGAATACGACCCGCCCTTCGTGCCGGGAATGGTCGATGTGATCAAGGGGGTCGCCGGCGCGTGCGCACTTGCTGTCGTGTCGTCGAATGCGACGGCCACTATTCGCCGCATCCTGACGACGGCGGGACTGCAACATTGTTTTTCGCATGTTTTCGGCGGGGACGTGGAGCCGGACAAGCGTGCCTGCGTGCGTCGTTTCCTGTCTGATGCGAGCTATTCGGTAAATCGGCATTGCGAGCCCGCCTATGTGGAGAGTCATCGGCCGGCGGATATCCTGCATCACCAGATCGTGCTGGTGACCGACACCGTCGGAGATGTGCGCCATGCGGTGGAGTGCGGCATTCGTGTCGTCGGCGTATCCTGGGGGATGCATCCGGAGGACAAGCTCGCCGCTGCGGGGGCCGAGTTCGTGGCGATCTGGCCGCAGGAGATTCTCTCGCATCTGTTTCCGGGGGGCATCGAGTTCGGATGCAGCATTCCCGTGACGGCGGAGCAACAGCACAAGAGTTGCAACTGCGGCTGTAATTCGTGCGGCGATGAAGCGGCGACCGCCGCCCAGATCCGCCGCCAAAGGGCTCTTGCAAGCACGGCGGCCCTGACGCATCGCGTCGCCGGCCCGAAACCCGCGGCGGCGCCGGTCGCCGACGAGGTCTTGCGAGCGAGCCTCATGCGAATCCGAAGATGAGTTCGGACCTGGGAGCGAAGACAATCTGAAAACTGCAAAACGGAGGAGACGTGATGACAATACTAGCTGAGGGCTACAACAGCTTCGAAACCAA
The DNA here is from genome assembly GCA_049651165.1 of Xanthobacteraceae bacterium. GTDB lineage: Bacteria > Pseudomonadota > Alphaproteobacteria > Rhizobiales > Xanthobacteraceae > 62-47. Next base: position 11,314 of record JBASBO010000115.1, read on the forward strand.
GAAGCGACCGTCGGGCGTGATCAAGTACCTGCCAAATCCGCAATCCGTCATTCAGCTCATTCAGAGCGGAAAATTGAAGGAGCACATCCTTCTGGTGCAGGGCGGCACCACGACGTTTCTCGCCCCGGCGCTGAGCATGGGCGCGATCGGGGTCATCACGATGTCGGGCGCGCCTGAATCGCACCTCGGAATCCTGTCGCGCGAATTTCAGATTCCGTGCGTGATGACGGCGTATCTGACGACAAGCGACGCGCGCTATGTGATCGGCGGCGACAACGACGCTCACTTCAATGCCGTCGTCAAGGCGCTCGAAGGAAGAAAAGTGGAAATCCATGCCGACGATGCCGAGATCGGCAGGGTCGTGGCTCTCTGATCGATCAGACAGACAGGGGAAAAGGGAAAGGGAGGAAACACATGTCCAGCTATAAGGATCGGTATCTGCCCGCTGACGAGGGGCTTCGTTTTCAGGATCTCGTCTATCAAGGAAATTTCAAGGATCTCCCGCCGGTGCCGGACGGCATTCTTGGCGACCGGATCATGAAGGAGCGAGCAAAATCGAAAGTGCTCGAAAAGGTCACCAAGCAGGATGTGCTGAAAGACCAATTCACTCTCGATGAACTCAACGACCTGAACAACTACCTCGCCTGGAACATCTGGGATGTGCTGGTGATGCGCGCGACCGAGGGCGTCTCGGGAATGATTCCGCGCCAGCAATACGAGATCCTGGCGTTCATGAACGAGTTCCTCCGCTGGCCGGAGATTCTCGAAATGACGACCAATGAAATCGGCGCGCAGGGGGTCATGGATATCGGCGCCACTGCCCGCCGCGAGATCGGCATCAAGGTCAACTGCGTGCATGACTGGTGTATCGGCGCCGTCGGATTCGGCATGGGGCGCTGCGGCCTGCTCGCGCTCGAAGCCATCGAGGCGCGCGACTATGTGCGCGAAAGCAACGTTATCCTGAAGTTCATGCAGCGCGTGCTCTGGGGCAAGCGGCAGGACGGCTATATTCTCAATTCGCAGGATCGCTACCGCTGCCGCATACACGAGCAGAGCGTGATCGATCAGCTGAAAACACAGATCGAATATTTCGAGCCAGACAGCGATCAGGCCGGCGCCTTCCAGCGCTTCAATGCAGCGGCCGAGCTTCTGTCCTTCCTGGATCATTATGACTGCCGCCTCGGTCTCGGCGATACGGGGCCGTATGAGCTTCCCGACGGGAAGATCATGATCGTCCGCGATCTCTTTACGAACGAGGAGGCTTACGACTGGAGCGACGTCTGCGAGCACGAGAAGGTACCGCACTGCTATTCGCTCTGCCTCGTGGTCGATCCCGCGAAGATGGGTCTGAAGGAAATTCGCGTGAATGACATTTCGACAACCTTCACGCGGCCGAAGAACTATATCGAGGCCGTGGTCGGCGGCGCGGTGTTCGTGCGCGAGAAGTGGAATACGCCGATGGGCGAGATCTACAACGTCCGCATCAAGGACCTTGAGAAGCACCTGAACGGCATCCAGCAGGCAACCTTCAAACTCTATACGAAGATGTCGCGGATGCCGCGCCGCACGCTGATCGAAAACGGAATGTATGTCTATTACATCGACATGATCCTTCCGCATCTGCGCATCGCGGGCACCTACGAGAAGGCGTGTCAGGATTACGACTTCTGGGAGATCGATCGGCGGGTGGCGAACTACTACTACGAGATCGACAAACGGGGCTTTGCCGGTCAGGTCGTTCCGCAGAAGATCTTCTCGGGAGAGGGTTATCTTCCGTTTCCCGAAGGGACGGACCTCAATCGTTCGAAGTATCTCTGGAGATAACACCTTCGCGACAAGTCCTCCGGCGCTCTTCGCCGGAGGACTCTTCGGCAGGAGCATTGGACATGACGGTTTTGGAAGACGATGCGTTTCTCGTGCTGAACGCGGCGCATCTCAACAAGATGGCAGGTCCGGAGGCGATCATCGCCGCGACCCGGCTCGACGCGGACATCGTGGGCAAGGTCCTGGATCAGGCCGAGCGCGAGGGGATGGGGCAGCGCGTCGGCACCCAGTTTCTTCTTTTTCCCGACGGCTCCAAGGCCGTGCTCGACCACTATAGCCGGACCTATGGCGAGTTGCGAACGTCTCCCGAGCTCCAGCAATGGTACGAACGGTTCGAGACGCTCAACACGCAGTTCATCAAGCATGTCACGGAGTGGCAAACCAGCGGTGGCGACGACGGAGCCCAGGCGAAGCTCATCAAGTCGGTCGAGCGTCTGATGAAGATGATCGATGGGCTTAGGGCGCAGATTCCGCGCTATACGGAATATGTGCGCCGCTTCGGCGATTCCGTGGCCAGGAGCGATCAGGGCAACAAGGACTATGTCTGTAGTCCCATGGTCGACTCGATCCATAATATCTGGTTCGAGTTTCACGAGGACATCCTTTCGGTTCTCGGGCGGCCGCGCGATACCGCGTGAATGCGGGGCATGAAATGAATGACACGCGCATCAAGGGTCTCTATGTCCACGGAATCGACGAGATCGATCCCGATGACGTCACGAGCTATGGCGGTAAAGCCGTGGGCCTCGCCCGGATGGCTCTGGCCGGGATTCCGATCCCGCCGGCGATCGTCATCGGCACCAACGCGTTCCATGCGTTTCAGTCCGATGGCGGGCGCGTGTCGCAATCGATCGAAGCCGAGATCAGAAAGGGGCTGACCGCGCTCGAACGCAATACGGGCCGCTGTTTCGCATCCGCAGAGCATCCGTTGATGGTGTCGGTTCGCTCCGGCGCCGCGATCAGCATGCCTGGAATGATGGACACCATCCTCAATCTGGGACTCACTGCGATATCCGCCTTCCGGTTCGCCAGATCCACCGGCAAGGTCGGTTTCGTGCTTGATAGCTGGCTGCGATTCTGGCGGATGTATGCCGAGACCGTTCTTGATCTCGATGCGGATGAACTCGTCGACAGCATCCGCGGCCAGGCCGATCAGGCGGCCAATACGCCATCCGAACAGGCATTCATCGATCTTGAGCAGGCGATTCTCGATCATTTCTCGAATCAGGGACTCGATATCTCCCAGGATCCGCACGATCAACTGATCCAGACCGTCGCGGCTGTGTTCCGTTCGTGGGATAGCCCGCGTGCAAAGGCCTATCGCAAGCACCATCAAATCTCGGACGATCTCGGCACGGCGGTAACCATCCAGGCGATGGTCTTCGGAAACGTCGACGACAATTCCGGGACCGGCGTGGCATTCACGCGCGATCCGAACGACGGCACGAAGACGCTGTACGGTGAATATCTCGTCGGCCATCAGGGCGAGGACCTTGTCGCGGGTACGCATACTCCGATCAAGCTGTCCGACGCAGCGATGCCGGCAGCGATCTCCGACGCGCTATTACGCCACGGCGAGACGCTGGAGCGAATTTACAGCGATGCCGTTGACATCGAGTTCACCGTCGAATCCGGCACGCTCTACCTGCTTCAGGTCCGGGCCGCCAAGCGGACCGCGGCGGCGGCGGTTCGTATCGCGTCCGATCTGGTGGAGGAGGGACTGATCCCGGCCGAAGACGGGGTGCGCAGGGCATCATTCGAACAGATCGTCAAGCTGCTGAAGCCGAGCTTCGATCCCGAAAAACTTGCCGCGGCTCCTTTGCTGGCACAAGGCCTTGGTTCATCGCCAGGACAGGCGTCCGGCGCCGTCGTTCTGGATTCGGACGTGGCGGTCGAGCACGCGGAGCGCGGTGAGAACGTGGTATTGCTCCGTCCTATAACGAGCCCGCAGGACATTCGGGGCATGCTGTCCGCAAACGGTATCGTGACCGTGCGCGGCGGCGCATTGAGCCATGCCGCGGTCGTGTCGCGTGCCCTGGACAAGCCTTGCATCGTCGGATGCGATGCAATCTCCGTGGATCTCGACAACCGGCGCTTCACGGTCGGCGGTCGCGTTTTCGAGGAGGGCACGCTGGTCTCGATCGACGGCTCCGACGGTAAAGTTTATGAAGGCGTTGTACCGATCCGGATCGCCGCCGGCCACGACGCGTCCCTGAAACGGTTCCTCGACATGGCGGACCGGCTTTCGGGAGCGGAAATATGGCTCGCGCCGCGCGGAGATGTCGAGACGGGCCATGCCGCCCGAGCGGCGGCGGAGGGCATCGGCCTGCTGTCGCTGACCGATCTCGTGATGGCACGAGGCAACCTGGACTCGTTCACGCGGAATATCTCCTTGCTTACGCAGGAGGGCGGGCAGGAATCGGTGATCGGGAAGATCCGCGCCATCGTCCGCGATGCTTGCAGCCATTTGCTGTCGCAGGTCAGGGAAGGGCCGGTTCACCTGCGGCTTCCACAGTTGGGCTCCGAGCGCGCCAGGGATCTGATCTCCAATTGGGACGACATCCCGGCGACGCAGTTCCTGCCGCTGGGCAACCGGCATTTGAACAGGGCGATGTTGGAAGGAATCTCGGAGTCTTGCGGCTCCGAAGACCGGCGCCGCGTGCGGATCTTCTCCGGAGGGATTACGGGACTTATGGAATTCGAAGCATTCAGGTCCAGTGTTCAGAACGACGCCGGGCTCGTAGCCGGGCTGCTTGTCCAGAACGTCATTCTGCTGGCCCGCGTGGCTGAAGCCGGGCCTGCCGGGACAGCGACCTGGCTGGATCCCAACGAAATCATTCGCACGGCCTATGGCTATCCGACGCACGTTATGCAGATGCCATCCGTGCTCGACGAGTATTGTGGGCAGGGTTTCACGCGGGCCAATCCTTTCCGCAAGCCGCCGGACCTTATCGCGAGGAATCTCGGACTGATCGGAAGCCATGTAAATGACGATGTCGGTATTCTCGGGGCGGGCAGTATCGGCGACGAGTTTCTGTCCTTGCTTCACGGTGCCGGATACCGGCGGTTTTCATCCTCACCAAGCGTGGCGGATATACTGAGAGTCAAACTTGCGCGAGTACGAAAGGCATAACCGATGTCCACTTCCCAAGCACTTGGATTTGTCGAGACACGCGGGCTCAATGCGGCGACGGAAGCTGCCGACGCCATGGTGAAAGCGGCAAACGTCCGGTTGCTGACCAAGCAGCAACCCGGTGGAGGACTCATCACGATTATCGTTCAGGGCGATGTCGGTGCGGTGAAGGCCGCGATAGACGCCGGTCGGATGGCCGCGGAAAAAGTGGGTACGGTCGTATCGACCCATATCATTCCACGGCCTCATGAAGATATCGCCGGCATACTCGTGCGACCGCCGGTCCGATAGGTTGAGCGCGCGCTTCAATCCTCGCGGCCTATGACCCAATGCGGCGTCCAAAATGTCGCGCGTTCGCCCGCGCGAGAGAAGGGATAGCCATCTCACGCTGTTCGGCGAGGTCAATATGAGCAAGTGGCGAGGCCGATCGGGCGCGCCCGCTGGGCACAAGGCGGCTCGCGCCGTGCTCTGTCCGACCGGCTGACTGAGCCTGACATCAAGCAGGACAGCCTAACCGCCGCACCACATGAGATCGCGCGGCTCAAGCGCGAGGCCGCCAAGCTGAAGGCCGAGCAGGATATTCTAGGACAGGCTGCGGGCTTGCTTGCGATGGAAGCAACATAAAGTTCGTCCTCCGACGCTAGATCGAGGAGCGATTAGGTTGCGGGCCGACAGGTGAAAGTAAGCTTCCCGTCGCACATTTTTGAACGTCGGCCGGTTTGTGCTCTGAGCCCCCTCCTATCCCAATGATCCAAATAAATGCCTCGGTGTCGTGGCACAGGCGTCCGAGCGCGATAACTTGCGAGCCAATTGCCACGTATTCTCAGACTCGTGGAACGAACAGCAGAGATCGGATCAGAACCTGACCGTCAGGTTGCCCTTGACGGAATGATCGCGGGCGGAGTTGGCGTATTGGCCGGCGTAGCTGATACCGAGCGTCGCCCCGGACGTAATTGCCACATCCAGACCGGCTTCGACCACCGCTGCATTGCGCGCGATGGCAATGCCGGAGATGTTGAACGGTGCCCCGCCAGAGAAGGCAAACGTCGATCCGGGAATGACGTCATCGAAGGCGTGACGCCAACCCAACGTGCCGCGCAGCGTTGTAGCCATGCTGGCGACGTCGAACAGCATCGATCCACGCGCGCCTAACGTCGTGAATGTCTGGCTGGAGTGCGCTTCTGCACTCGTCAGGACCGCCGCACCGCCTACCTCGCGGAACGCCGAGGTCGTCAGATCATCATACGCCAAACCCGCGAACGGTTCGAGCTGGAGAGCGCCAAAACCTATCTTGTAGCCGAGATCGCCAAACACTTGCGTCGTGCGACCGCTATAATCTGCGCTTAGCATGTCGCTGAAATTGCCGAAGTTGAAAAAGCGGCTGGTACGGATGTCGTGCCAAGTGTGGGCCACACCGGCGCGCAGTCCGAAGCCGCCGATCTGCGCGCCCGCATAAGCACCCAGATGATAGTTGCTGCTGGCGCCCGAGGACGAACGCTCTCCGACGCTCAGGTCGGTGTGGCTATAGCCGGTCATCACACCGACGCGCATCGGCATCCCGACCGTACCGAATATCGGCGTATCAATGCCCGTGGTCAGCCCGCCAAGGGTACGGTTGAGCGTTGCCGCGTTGCCATTGCCATTGAAACGGCCCCAGCTGCCATAAGTCTGACCCCAGATCGAGAACAGTTCAGGCGGAGCCCCTGGCGCTTGCATCGGCTCGCCCGGCGCATAAGACATCACCGGCATGGGCGCGGCGCCGGGCGCGTCGAACGCACTTCGCAGGCGGCCGATCACACCATCACGGATAAATCGGCTGCCCTCCATCAGAGCGGTGCGGATCGAAGGATGCACCTCACCCGACAGTTGATCCAGGGCATTGCGGAAGACGGTCTCGTCGGTCGCACTCATGAGCGCGTTATAAAGTGGCCCGGATTGCGGTGTCGCGAGCCCGAGAGCGGTCGAAATCTGGTTCGGTGTCTGGCCGAACTCGACGAAGGCGCGATACCTGACAAATTCCAGCCAGACATTGTTGGCGTCATAGGTATCCTTGAACACAAGGAAGATATTGCCGCCGTTCACTGAGTCGAAAGAACCGGCGACTCCGCCGTCGGCCGTCACGACCTTGTATCGCTTGCCGACGGCCATTGTACCCGTGGGCTTGACGACCAGCGTCCCACCCGCGAAATCAGCGCTCCCTCCGGCGTGAAGCAAATCCGTCCCGCCGCCACCGAAATCGACGGCAAGAGACGAGCCAGCTACAAAGCGGACGTTGCCGCTGGTCCGGATGACGTCTCCGACGCCGCCATCAGCCAGTCTCACCAATCCCTGATTGACGAACCGCGGCAGATTGGCAAACTGAGTGGTCTCAGCCACACCGGCATTCATACCGGCGACAATGGTGCCGGCGTTTGCATTGACCATTTGGCTCCCGGCGTTGCCGCCGAAATTGCTTACGCCGCCGATGCTGTTCCAGCTTCCGTTATTGGTGAACCGCGCGGCTGCGCCCGTAACCAGCACGGTACCGACGATCGTCCCATCGTTGGTTAAAGTTGCCGGCGCGGTCGGAAGCCCGTTGAACGCCACAGCCAGGCTTGACGATAGCCCGGAGATATTCCGCAACGTACCGCTTGCAGTGTTATGGATGAGTGAGCCCGAGGCTGAGCCCGAGTCGACCGACACCGCGGCCTGCCCGCCCTCAATCAGGCCACGATTGATGACCTCGGTTGGACCGACCAGACCGGCTGCGACGATGCCGCCCCCTGTTTGGCCGGTCACGGTGCCGTTAACCGTGACGCGTGTGATGCCGGTGCCTTGATTCGCAGCGAAGACACCGATCGCACCAGCGGTAACGCTCGCGACATTGACTGTCAGATCTGCCGAATTGGCAGACGAATTCAGGGCGAGAATCCCCGTATCGCCGGCCGCCACCAAATTGTTGGACGTAATGGATGTCGCACCCTTGCCGGAGTTTTCCGCCACAATGCCGTAGGTGCCGCCCCCCACCTTGCCGTTGGTCGTGACGGAAACCGCTCCCGTGCCAGTGTTCTCCGCCGCTACAGCGATACCGTAACTGGCCACGTCGCCCGTTTTGATCGTCAGGCCGTTCGCACTGGTGGCAACGATGCCGTAGCTGTTGCCGAATGTGGCGCCCGTCGTTGTGATAACGGTTTTTCCCGTGCCGAGATTTCGAGCCTCAATACCCATGCCATTGTCGCTGTAAACGTTGGCGGCCTCGATCGTCAGTCCTTTGGCGCTCGCGGCATTGTAGCCGAAGATGCCCCAGTCATAGCCGGTGACAAGACCTTTGGCGGTGATCGAGGTTCCGGCCTTTCCGTAATTCTCCGCCCAAACGCCGCTAGCGCCGCTAGCGTTCTGGACCGTGATCGCAAGATTGTTGCCAGTTGCCGGATCGGCCGTGGTGGCTGCACCGGCGCTCGCCCAAACCGCATCGGCCAATCCGCCGATCACATTGCCTGTCGCGACGACCGTGGTGAAACCGGTGCCCTCGTTGCGAGCGGATATGCCTCGCCCTGCGCCATTCACCTCGGCGGCATTGATCGTCAGATTTTTCGCTGCGGCTCCATTAACGGCCTGAATGCCGTTGTAGAAGTCGTTGCCGATAACCGTGCCGGTCGCGGTGATGCTGGTGCTGCCCGTGCCGTTGTTCTCAGTGAGAATGCCGCCCCGCGCGCCTGCGATATTGCCACCCGTAAAAATGGTGACCGATCCCGGTGTACCGCCAACATCGCCGTTGGATTCGACGTTCAGTGCATATCCCGTGACATAGTTCATGAGTGGCGATGCGTTATCGTCCCGGTAACTGAGCGCCCCATTGCCGATAATTGTGATGGCAGCCTGACCGCCGAAGCCAGGCAATGTGGTCATATGGGCGTTGTCCTGATTGACCTGATGCCGAATGCTGTCAGAACCTGAACATACCCAGTCCGTACCGCTGACGTTTACGCAGGCGGCTTGCGCCACGGTCGGCAGAGATACCAGCGCGCTCGATCCCATCAGGATTGCCAGAATCGCAAATCGCCGAGAATGGGTTTCAGTTGGATCGAAGCGAGAAGTCATTCCTAGTTTTCCCCAAGACATAGTTCGACCGTGGCCACGGAGCCTCCGAATTTGTATCGCTGCGCATGTTTGGAAGACAATCGTCAGGCCGTCTCAATGCTGGTCACAGCGTCTCATTGCAAAAACAACGGTCAGGTGAGGCTATTTCGCACTGTCGAAGCGAATCCTGCAGGCCGATCTGGCTACCCGTACCCATCGTGACGGCGGCATGTCTCAGCGGACCGGTACGTTGATTACGGGAAGACGATGCGACACCTTTAGAACCGCCATGTGAAGTTGCCTTTGACGGCGTTGTTGCGGGTGCCGTTGGCGAATTGGCCGTTCCAGGTGACGCCGATCGAAGCGTTGGCGGTCAGCGCCAGATCGAGCCCGGCTTCGGCCACCAATGCATCTCGCGCGATCGGTGAGCCGTTGAGCGCGAACGCCGTGCCGCCCGACTGGAACGCGAGCGCCGCGACAGGCGAGATGTCGCCCAGCGCATGCCGCCAGCCCAACATGCCGCGCGCCGTCAGCGTCTGCGTCAAGGCCGTGCCGCCGCGCAGACCCAGCGTCGTGTAAGTCGTGTCCAGCACGCTCGAACCGGTGACCGCGACGAGACCCGTCTCGTTGACGTTGCCGTCGACGCGGACATAGGCAAGGTTGGCGAACGGCTCCAGCATGGACGCGCCGAACCGGAAGCGATGGCCGAGTTCGCCGAACACCTGCGTCGTGTTGCTAGTATAGGCGCCGCGTTGGATGCCGTTCAGATTGACGACCGCGACCTGCCGCGTGGTCACGATGTCGTTCCATGAGAAGCTGGCGCCGCCGCGCAGGCCCCAGGCTCCGAACTGCCCGCCGCCATAGAGGGCGATGTGATAGCTCTCGCTGGAGCCGGAGGCCGCAAGCCCGGGCGAACTGAAGTTCGACTGGCTATAGCCGCCGGCCACGCCCATGCGCCATTGACCGTCGAAGGTGACATCGATGCCTGAGATCACGCCGCCGAGCGAATGATCGGTGCGCGATGCATTGCCGTCGCCGCCGAGCGAGCCGCGGCTGCCGACGCCTTGCGCCCATGCCGCATAGAGCGGACCCGGCATGGCCGCAACGGGCGGGGCCTTGACGTAAGGAATCGCGCCGGCCGCAGCGTAGGCATTGCGGGTCGTCTCCGGTGCGTAGGACAACACGCTCGGGCCGGAATCGAGGTTGGTGCCGTAGGCGAAATCCTGCCGCAGCCGGTCGGTGACCGCATCGCGCAGATAGCGCGACTGCTCCGACATGACGCCCGTCGCGTTGGCATGGATTGAGGCGTTGCTCAGACTGGTGAAGGCCGCGCGCGCCTGTCCGGCCGTTGCGCCTACCACCTGTTGCCACGCCGGACTTGCAACACCCGCCGCGTCCAGCGCACTGGCGACGGCCTTCTCGTTCGGCGTCGACGCCAGCGATGCAAAGGCATCACCGCTTCGCGCCGTGGTCAGATATCCGTTGAAGCCGTCTTCGCTCAGCGTGAACGACAGGAACGGAAAATCGGCGATGGCAACTTGCGGCGCTGTAACCGTCAGCCCGCCCGTGGTGGTGATCAGCGTATAGGTTTTGCCGGGCAGCACCGGCGGCGCCGACTTGTCGGTGTCGTGCGCAATCTCGAACACCGAGCTTTGGATATTCGCGGTGCCGCCGACGTCGATCCGGTCGCTTGCAACCCCGTTGATCTCGGCATAATACCTCGAATTGGGTCCCATGGTTAGATTGCCGACGACGCCGATTCGTCCGATCGAGTTACCCGGCGAAATCGTGCCGCCGTTATTATTGATCGCGATGAACTTGCCGTTGCCCGACAGTGTTCCGCCGACATTGACGTTGACGACCGAACTCTGGAACGTGGCGTTGGTGTTGAACTCGCCGGCGTTGATGTTGGTCGCGCCGGTATAGAATTGATCGCTGGCGATTGCCAACTTTCCGGTGCCGTTCTTGTCGAGCGTACCGGTGCCCGACATCACGCCACTATATTTTCCGGCCACATTCTGGTCGAAGATCACCGACGCGGTGTTCAGGATATCGCCTTGCAGGCTATTGGTATTGCCTTGCAGGATGCCCGCAGACACCGTCGTCCCGAGGTTGTAGCTGTTGACCCCAGTCAAAATGAGCTTGCCGATGCCCAGTTTTGCTACACTTCCCAGGCCAATGATCTGACCGGCGAATGTACCGGTCGTTCCCTGATCGAAAACCAGCGACCGTTCTGTTTTATTATCCGCGTTCTTGTCGAAAACGACGCCGCCACGCAGGCTGGTCGTATTCCCCCGCACGATGCCGCCGTTGTTGTTGATGTTCCCCGTATAGGTATTGGCTCCCGTGAGGATCAACGTGCCGGGACCCACCTTGGTAATGCTGCTTCCTGTTACGACGCCGCTCAACGTCAGCACCTTATCGGGATCGACATTGAATACGCCGCCGGCGCCGGTCAGACTGATCGCCCGGTTGCTCGTGAATGTATCGGAAGCACGTAGCGCACCGTTATTATAGAGTTCCACTCTTGTGCCGGCAGCGCCGAGCTTGCTGTCCGAGTCGACCCGCAGTGTCCCAAATCTTATCGACGTACCGCCGCTGTAAGTAGTATTACCCGTCACCCATAGTTCGCCCGTACCGGTTTTAACCAATGTGCCCGCACCGGAGATATCGCCACTCCAGGTGATGGGATGGTGGGCGACATCAACCCCGCCCCATCCCTCAAGAACGAGGTTACGCGTGAATGTCGTCGTCGCGGGCGTGCCTTCCGTTGATCCAACCGCGCCGTTGGTGGTGACCGTAATGGCGCCGGGACCGAAGAAGGTGTCGTCATTCGCGCGCAGCACTCCGCCGACAATGCGCGTGCCGCCGGCATAAGTATTCGCGCCGGTCAGCGTCAGATCGCCGGCGCCGCTTTTGATGAATTGCCCAGGACCGCTGATGTTTCCGCTCCAGATGATCGGATCCCTGGCGACATCGATGCCGCCGTTGCTCAAAAGAAGGACGTCCTGCTTAAACACGGTCTTGGCCACGGTCGCGTTGCTAGACCCGACCCAACCGCCATTCAGTGTAACGACTCCGGTGCCGAGGCTCGTGCCTGCTTCCGCACGCAGCACTCCGGCGTCGATCTTCGTCCCTCCGGAATAGGTATGGGTGCCGGTCATCGTCAGGTCGCCGGCCCCTATTTTGCGGAGGTTGCCGGTGCCGGACATCGTGCCGACAAAGCTGCCACCAGCGGCCTGATCAAATACCACCGTTGCGTTGTTGACGATTTTTCCGAGCAGGCTTTTTGCGGTGCCTTGCAGGACTCCGTCATTCACGGTGGTGCCACCGGTATAGAGATTGGCGCCGGTGAGAATGGTGGTGCCGGCGCCGTTCTTGACCAGCGACCAACTGCCGCCCGTCCCGGCAACGCCGGTCTGATCGGCAATGACATCGCTGATCGTTTGCGTCTGCCCGGCCGCCGGGGTGACGGAGAATGAACCCGTGCCCTGCAGGAACATGCCGGTGCCGTAGGCTTGGCCAGCGGCATTTCCGGTACCGCCGGCTACGGAGCCACCTGAAATGTTCAGGTTGCCCGCCAGATTCAGTTTGCCGCCCTGCTGAACAAAGATAGCGCCGCCCATGCCGGCGCCACCTCCGCCCGTGAGGTTTCCATCGCCACCACCGAAACCGCCTTTCCCTGGGGTGCCAATTGGGTTGTAGTAGGCGTCTTTACCACGACCGCCGCCGCCACCACCAAAACCACCATCTCCAGCCTTGGTGGATGCCGCGCCGCCACCACCGCCGCCGAACTCACCGTTGCATCCGCCGCCGCACCCGCCGCCGCCGGCACCGCCACCGCCGTCCAGGTTCAGACCTCCGCTGGAAGCGTTGGTGAACATGCCACCACCGCCACCACTCGTCCTATACTGAAAAGGAGAATCGAAACGATCGGTCCAGCCGCCGATTCCACCGACCGCCTTGTTATCGGTCAGATTGACATTGCTCACAGTAACGCTCGCAGCGGCTCCAACAAACAACGCTCCGCCGAGTCCGGCGCCACCCCCGCCTCCGCCGCCCCTGCCCACTTTGACGAAGCCGTATGAGTAACTAGAACCCCATCCAATTCCACCGTCGCCGCCCTTGGCTCTGGCATTGGCGATGGTCAGGTCGTTGATTGCGACCGTCCCTTGCTCGATCACCAGACCACGATACGTATTGTTTCCGGACAGCGTGAAGTTGCCGCCGTTGATGGTGAGATTGACGTTCCGCGCGATGTGCGGGAGATCGGATGTCAGCGTAACGTTGGCCGTGAGAGCGATGGTGTCGCCGTTGTTGGCGTTATTGAGCGCGTTGCGAAGCTGGCTCTCATTTGCGACGGTGATCGTGGCGGCGGTTGCGGAAGGCGACGCCAGCAGAACGCCGGCCCCGACCACCATGGCCATCAAGACGACGCGGGAAGTGGACATGAGCATATGAACCTTGATCCCGCACGGCCGCTGACCGCGATGGCGATCCGCCTGATGCACATCTCCCATGGCAACCTCCACTCGTTATTCTTGCCCGGCCGGAGCATCCACGGTCAGTCGGGACTGCAGGGTCAGGACGTCGCGTAAAGCACACGACGAAAAAATGGATCGATGAAAACTTTCGCGAAATCCACCGCGAAAATTACAAGCTGGATCCATGTTAGCTTTGCGGAGGCCGCGGACAATCGTCGTAGAATCTCATCTGTCGTCGTGGCGTCTCAATCTGCTAATGCGTTGCGGAGTGTTGCGAGTCCGCACCACGATCGCGATTCACCGCGACAACACATCGTCAGCACATGCCACACGACGATGAGCGCCTTGCCTGCAACTTTCCGGACTTGGATGATCTGGCCAACGATAGGCGACGACGCGGCGACGATACGGTCTCGTGCGTCGCAGCCGCGTCCTGAGATCGATCAGGGATCGCGACGATGACGCTTGAGGGTCGCCTCACGCCATTCGGTGGCCTGCATACCGAAACGCGCCTTGAATTGCCGACCGAAGGTCGAAGCATCGGCAAAACCGCATGCCATCGCCAGCGAACTGATGTTGCGATGTGGCGAGCCTTCAATGCTGCTGCGCGCCCGGTCGAGCCTGAACTCACGGAGTGAATCCATGACCGTTCCGCCATGCGTCGCGAACGCGCGATACAGCGTCGCTCGCGAACACCCGAGTCCTCTGGCGATCTCGATCGGATTGAGATCCGGGCGGGAATAATTCAATTCGATATATCGGAGCGCGCTGGCGTAGAGCCCTCCCAGCAACCCATCGATCGCCATTGTGTCCATCTGAGACTGTTCGCGGACGGCGCTGGCGAGCAACAGTGTCGCCATTTCCAGGGTGGCGTCGAGCATTGCCGCCAGTTCATGCCGCGCCAGATGACGGGCTTGCCGACCCAGAACTTGCATCTGGCTTCGCAGGAAAGGAGACAGCGGCAAACCATCGAGTGGCAGCGACAATCCGCGAATGCCTCCACCAAGAATGTGGATTGCGGCACTGCGTGGCAGCAACAGAAAATTACCGCCGCCCTTACTCCAGCGATAATGCATCGGACGCGCGATATCGTAGAGAGCTAGCGATCCCTCGGGCGCGAGCAACTGTGCTCCATCTGAATCTTCGAGGTGAACCGTGCCCGACTCCATGAACTGGATGACCATGCAATCGCCAAGCCCGCTACGGCGTGAGGTCGCAGAGAAGCACGTATGATGTTTCGATCCATCATAGGAGCCGAACCCGCCGCTGTTACCACGAACGAACTGAGCCCTACCGCTCAGTTCGTCGGTGGCGAATGGCAGAAGATCGACGTCATAAAACACGGCGGAGCGCCATGCCTCAAAGCGGATGGCAGGCTCAAATTGATCCGTCGAAACGGACGTCAGGGAATAGAGGGAAGGTCCCGTACCCGGTTCGGGCGTCGCAGGCGGGTTCTTTCGATCAGACATCGGATGTCACACCATGAAACCCCACGATAGTCATATCATTCCCGTCAGTAAAGGCAGGGCCAGGCTAACCGCCTCCTCCATCGCGTTCGCGAATGGCGCGCCGTCTATGACAACGAGGAACGCGGCGGCCCGGTTGCGCCGGAGCGCGGCCAGCGTCGCGATCAAATGCCGATGCAGTACGCCGCGCCCGGCTTTGAAAGAACGCCGCGCCTCGCCCATGCCTCCTTCTTTGCGGCGTCTTTGGTTTCGGTCAGCACGATCAATGCGCCCGCCGGTTCGCCGGCGCTAAGCAGGTCCGCTCCGGTGGCGATGACCGGTTCGCCGATCCATCCGTCGCACTCGACGCAATCACACAACGCACCAGCAATCGACCTTCACGTAGTGCGACATGGCGAAGTTCGCACCGTCACAGTGACGGGATCGAGCAGTTCAATGAGGTGATGGGCGCGATACACGGTTCGCCCGATCTGGTCGAACTCGGCCAGGACGGGCGTGGCGAAGATCGGTTCACCACCCGCCAGATGATCGAAGCCAAACAGCGCCTGCACCGCGCCGCCGAGACGATGGCGGAACGCGAACGCCATGAGGTCAATGACAGGGGCCGTGAAGCGGCATTGGTCCGCGCCGAACAGCGCGGCCTGGTCCTGTCCGGTGAGCAGGCCGACGCGCTGGCGCATGTCACGGACGGGCGCGACCTTGGCATTGTCGTCGGCTATGCCGGGACGGGAAAGAGCGCCATGCTTGGCGGCGCGGGCGAGGCATGGGAAGCGGCGGGCTATGAGGTTCGCGGCGCGGCCCCAAGGGCGAGGCGAAGGGCCCGGCGGTTGCGCGCCGGACCCCTCATGGAATCGCATCGTGAAGATATCAGCCAGCCTGTAAGCCGGGTTCTGTAGGGCACCGCCCGCTGGCGCGGACGATGCGTGACGGCCATTCGTCTGGGACAATGCTTGCGCATCGCCTCAAGCAACCTACCCGGACGGCGGACCCGACATCGTCCCGCGGAGGTTATCGCTTGCGCGAACCGGCCCGCTGCGCCGTCCCTATTCGGTTTTGCTCCCGGTGGGGTTTGCCCTGCCGCCGCCGTTGCCGGCGACGCGGTGCGCTCTTACCGCACCTTTTCACCCTTACCCGCCGTCGCAGCTTGCGCTGCTATGGCGCGGCAAGCCCGAGGGCCTGTCGCGCCGAAGCCCGTGAGGGCGTAGGCGGGCGGTTCGTTCTCTGTGGCACTTTCCCTGGGGTCGCCCCCGCCGGACGTTATCCGGCACCGTATGTCGATGGAGCCCGGACTTTCCTCCCCGGCGGCCTTTCGGCGCTTGCCGGAGCGGCCGTCCGGCCGACTGACGCGTTACCCATGCGGGGTTCGGATGGCGACGTCAAGCATTCGATCGCCGGCCGCTTCGGGCGCGCCTCACGACGCCGCGGTCGTCGCCGGCGATGCCGGAAGCGCGGCAAGCACCGCCCTCAGCGTCGCCAGCGTCGAGCGGTCGGCGACGCCGTCCACGCGCTCCGGCCGATAGTGGCGCTGAAACGCGGAGACGACTTCCCGTGTCGGCACGTCGTAGCGGCCATCGACCTCGATGGCGTAGCCGAAGCGTTTCAATGCCGCTTGCAGGTCGCGGACACGCTCGCCGGTCGAGCCCGGCCGCAGCATCTCGCCCTTGACGATGGGCGCCGGCTCGACCCACAGCCCGACGCCGGAATCCGCCAGCGAGCGCCACGGGAACTTCTCGCCGGGGTCCTGCTTGCGCGACGGCGCGACGTCGGAATGCGCCAGCACGCGGTGCGGCGGCACCTCGCGCCGGATGATGATGCCGCGGCACAGCGCGATCACCGCCGCGACCTGTCGCAGCGGGAAGTCCGGATAGCCCCAGTCGTGGCCGCGATTGACGATCTCGATGCCGATCGAGCACGAGTTGATGTCGGTTTCGCCGGCCCAGTACGACACCCCGGCGTGCCAGGCGCGCTTGGATTCCGGCACGCATTGCAGGATGCGGCCGTCCTCCAGCACAACATAATGCGCCGAGACGTCGGTGCCGGCGGTGCAGAGCCGGTGCAGCGCGCCCTCGAGGTCCGGCATCCCGGTGTAGTGCAACAGGATCATGTCGGGCGTTCGGCCGTTATTGCGCTCGCCGAAATTCTCGGAGGGGACCACCTCGAACACCACGGAGGAATCGGGCGTGAATTTCGGCATGTCGATGCTGGCCTTCGGGATCGGAAGAACCCGCCGGCGTCTCGGTACGTGCTTCTCGGTAGCTGACGGATCCAACGCCACTCCACTCCTCGAACCCGGCAGGACCACGGCGCGCCGCGCGCATTTTGGCGGCAAGCGTGTGCTCGTCGGGCCGAGGCCGTCGCCATCCTGTCATCTTGAAACCAACGGCCAGCATACCAGACCGCCGCCGCGGTCGTGTCCCGCGCGCCCGACATCCACAGGGAATCCGGTGCGCGGTATCGCGGTCGTCCGGCGTGGCGGCGCGTTGGCGCGGACTTGAGCGGGTTCGTCAACGCTTTCTTAACGCTAACCAACGTTACTGAGGAGTGAAGAACCGGCCCGTTCGGGGCGGTCAAGATCCCGATGACGCTGACGAATCCCATGGCCTCGCACATTGTCCCATGCGGAATCCCGGACTCGCGCGTCGTCATGGCAAGCGGAACCCGGCGCAACGCCCATGCCATCGGCCAGGCCAGTCAGCGAAGGCGTGCGGACCGCGAATCCTCCGCGCGGGCGCGGGGGCGGTGGCGCATGAGCATGCCCGCGCCGCGCCATATCCCGGTTCTCGGCCGTGAGGCGGTCGAATGGCTCGCGCCGCGCGCCGGCGGCATTTATGTGGACGCGACCTTCGGGGCCGGCGGCTACAGCCGGCTGCTGCTTGAGACTGCCGGCACCCGCGTCATCGCCATCGACCGCGACCGCACCGCCATCGCCGGCGGCTTCGATCTGGTCGAGCAGGCGGGCGGGCGGCTGACGCTGGTCGAGGACCGCTTCTCCAATCTCGCCGCCGTGTGCGCCGCGCAGGGCGCGGACGCGGTGGACGGCGTGGTGATGGACATCGGCGTGTCGTCGATGCAGATCGACGAGGCCGAACGCGGCTTCTCGTTCCGGCTCGACGGTCTGCTCGACATGCGCATGAGCGCGCATGGCGTCAGCGCCGCCGACGTCGTCGCCGCCGCGTCCGAGGCCGATCTCGCCAATATCATCTATATCTTCGGTGAGGAGCGCTTCTCGCGGCAGATCGCGCGCGCCATCGTGGCGGCGCGGCGCGAGACGCCGATCGCGACCACCCGCGCGCTTGCCGACATCGTCGGTAAAGTGGTGCGCGCCCGGCCCGGCGAGATTCACCCGGCGACGCGGACGTTTCAGGGCTTGCGGATTTTCGTCAACGCCGAACTCGACGAGTTGCATCTGGCGCTCGCCGCCGCCGAGCGGGTGCTGAAACCCGGCGGCCGTCTGGTGGTGGTGACGTTCCATTCGCTGGAAGACCGCATCGTCAAGACCTTCCTCGCCGCGCGCGGCCGGCAGGGCGGCGGCTCGCGTCATCTGCCGCGGGTCGAGGCTGAAGCGCCGCGTTTCAAGATTCTGACCAGGCGCCCGGTCACCGCCGGCGACGCCGAGGTCGCGGCCAATCCGCGCGCGCGCTCGGCAAAGCTGCGCGCGGCGGAGCGCACCGATGCGCCGCCGCAAGCGGCGGACGACCTGCCGTCATGGCCGACGCTCGACAGCGTCATGCGGCGAGGCTGAGCCATGCGGATCATTCACCTCCTCGTCGTCTGCCTGCTGGTGTTCGGCGCGTCCTACGTCTACCGCATCAAGATGGAGTCGACCTCGCGCACCGAGCGGGTGCAGCGGCTGCATGCCGAGGTGCGGGCGCAGCGCGACGCCATTGCGGCGCTGCGCGCCGAATGGGCGCGGCTGGATTCGCCCAAGCGCCTGCAAGGCTTCGCCGAGCGTCACACCAAACTGCGGCCGATCGAGGCGCGGCAATACGATCAGTTGAAAAACCTGCCGGAGCGCTCGCCGACCTTGATCAACCCCAACGAGCCCGACCCGATCGGCGCGATGATCGACACCACCGATCCCGACCTGATGACCGGCTCGATCCCCAAAACGGAGGGCGCGCGATGAGCGAGCCGCAGACCGAGGTCGTGCGCGCCCCCGTCCGTTCGTTCACGGCGTGGCGTCAGCGCGTGGTCCGCACTTTGCTTTACGGGCAGAACGTCGATCGCGCGGCGCGGGCGCGGGTGCGCGTCGGCCTGACCATGCTGGCGTTTGCGCTGGTCTATGCCGTGATCGGCGGACGGCTTGCGATGTTCGCCGCCTTTGGCGAGGGGCACGGATCGCGCCGCGCCACCCAGGACGCCATCGCCACCGCGCGCCCGGACATCGTCGATCGCAACGGCCAGGTGCTTGCCACCGACGTCAAGACGCCGTCGCTGTTCGGCGAGCCGCGGCGGCTGATCGACGTCGATGAGGCCGTCGAAATGCTCACCGCGGCGTTGCCCGACCTCGACACCCGCGAATTGCGCGACCGGCTGTCGTCGAAGAAAGGCTTCGTCTGGCTCAAGCGCGAGATCACGCCGCGCCAGCAGCGCGACATCCATCGCCTCGGCCTTCCCGGCATCGGCTTCTTGCGCGAGAACAAGCGCGACTATCCCAACGGCGTCGATGTCTCTCACCTGATCGGCCTCGTCAACATCGACAACCAGGGCATCGCCGGCATCGAGAAGTGGCTCGACAGCAACGGCCTTGCCGACCTTCACCGCGCCGGCTTCGCCACCGACCGGTTGCAGAAGCCGATCGAACTCGCCGTCGATCTGCGCGTCGAGCACGCGCTGCGCGACGAACTGATGAAGGCCAAGGAGCACTACAAGGCCAAGGCGGCGTCCGGGCTCGTCTCCAACGTGCGCACCGGCGAAATCGTGGCGATGGTGTCGCTGCCGGATTTCGATCCCAACAATCCGAAGGAAGCCAACGATCCCGACCGCATCAACCGCCTGACCACCGGCGTCTACGAGATGGGCTCGACGTTCAAGGCGTTCACGCTGGCGATGGCGCTGGATTCCGGCAAGGCGACGCTCAATACGACGTGGGACGCGCGCGGCCCGCTGCATTACGGCCGCTTCAAGATTCACGACGACCATCCGCTCGGGCGTTTCATCAACACCCGCGAGGTCTTCACCTACTCGTCCAACGTCGGTGCGGCGCGGATGGCGCTGGCGCAGGGCGTCGAGGCGCACCAGGCGTTCCTGCGCAAGATGGGGCAGATGACGCGGCTACGCACCGAACTGCCGGAGAGCGCGTCGCCGATCCTGCCGCGCAAGTGGGGCGAACTCAACACCGTGACCATCGCCTTCGGCCACGGCATGGCGGTGGCGCCGTTGCAGGCGGTGATGGGGATCGACGCGCTGGTCAACGGCGGCTACCTGATCCCCCCGACCTTCCTCAAGCGGTCCGAGGAGGAGGCGATGAAACTGGCGAAGCGCGTCATCAAGCCGGAAACCAGCGAGAAGATGCGCTTCCTGATGCGACTCAACGCCGAGATCGGCACCGCGCGCAAGGCCGACGTCAAGGGTTATTACGTCGGCGGCAAGACCGGCACCGCCGAGAAGGTCATCAACGGCCGCTATGCCAAGAAGAAAGTGCTGAACGGCTTCACCGCGATCCTGCCGGCCGACGACCCGAAATATCAGGTCCTCATCATGATCGACGAGCCGCAGCCCTTGAAGGAGACCTACGGTTTCATCACCTCCGGCTGGAACGCGGTGCCGACCGGCGGCAAGGTGATCGCCCGCATCGCGCCGCTGTTGGGAATCGAGCCGCGTTTCGACCTGCCGCCGTCCGAGCGCCTTATTCTTGCGACATCGAGATGAGACAGGCACGCGCCGCCTCGCCGGGGCGGCGGTTCGAATGGATGTTTGCCAAGCCGCCGCGGACGGCGGCTGGCCGGTCATGGATATCATGAGACTTCGCGATCTGTTTGGCGACGATGTTGCGATGGATGCGCGTGCTGGCGCGGTTGCGGTGAGCGGCGTCGCCATCGACAGCCGCGCGGTGAAGCCGGGCGATCTGTTCTTCGCGCTCGCCGGTGTCAAAACCGACGGCGCGCGTTTTGTCGATCAGGCGATCGCGGCGGGTGCGGTGGCGGTCGCGGGCGAGTGCGCCATGCCGGGTGCGGCGTCGGTGCCGTTCATTGCCGTGAGCAATCCGCGCCGGGCGCTGGCGCTGGCGGCGGCGCGGTTTTATCCGCGCCAGCCCGCGACCATCGTCGCCGTCACCGGCACCAGCGGCAAGACCTCGGTCGCGGCGTTCACCCGCGAGATCTGGCGGCAACTCGGCCATCAGGCGGCGAGCATCGGCACCGTCGGCGTGGTCAGCGACAAGCGAAACGTCTACGGCTCGCTGACGACGCCGGACCCGGTGGCGCTGCATCGCGCCATCAATGAGTTGGCCGGCGACGGCGTCACCCATCTGGCGCTTGAGGCGTCGTCGCACGGGCTCGACCAGTTCCGGCTCGACGGCGTGCATGTCGGCGTCGGCGGCTTCACCAACCTGTCGCGCGATCACATGGATTATCATCCGGACGTCGCGCACTACCTCGCGGCCAAGCTGCGGCTGTTCACCGATCTGGTGGCGGACGGCGGCGCGGCGGTGATCGCCGCCGATCATGACGTCTCGGCTGAAGTGATCGCGGCGGCGCGCCGGCGCGGCCTGCGGCTTCTCACCGTGGGACGGCAAGGTGAGGGTATCCGTCTGGTCGATGCGGTGGTCGATGGCTTTTCGCAGAAACTCGGCATCGAACATGGCGGGCGGCGTTACGCCGTGCGCCTGCCGCTGGTCGGCGAATTTCAGATCGAGAACGCGCTGGTGGCGGCGGGGCTGGCGATCGCCAGCGGAAGCGACGCAGCGCGGGTGTTCATGGCGCTGGAGCGGCTTGAAGGTGCGAAGGGGCGGCTCGAACGGGTCGGCGAGCGCAACGGCGCGCCGATCTTCGTCGATTACGCCCACAAGCCCGACGCGCTGGCCAAGGCGTTGCAGGCGCTGCGGCCCTATGC
>JBASBO010000116.1:0-3764 GCA_049651165.1 Xanthobacteraceae bacterium
GGCGCGGATGGCCGACGGCGACGGCCGCGCCGCGCTGACGCTGGCCGAGGAAGTGTGGCGTTCGGCGCGCGCCGGCGAAATTTTTGGCGCGACACAGTTGCAGGAGGTCCTGCAACGCCGCGCGCCGATCTACGACAAGTCGGCGGACGGCCACTACAACCTGATCTCGGCGCTGCATAAATCGGTGCGCGGCTCCGATCCCGACGCCGCGCTGTATTATCTGGCGCGGATGTTCGACGCCGGCGAGGACCCGCTGTTCCTGGCGCGGCGCGTGGTGCGGATGGCGGTCGAGGACATCGGCCTCGCCGATCCGCAGGCGCTGGTGATCTGCAACGCCGCCAAGGACGCCTACGATTTTCTCGGCTCGCCGGAAGGCGAACTGGCGATCGCGCAAGCCGTGATCTATCTCGCCACCGCGCCGAAATCCAACGCCGCCTACAAGGCGTTCGGCGCGGCGATGCGCACCGCCAAGGAAGCGGGCTCGCTGCTGCCGCCGAAACACATCCTCAATGCACCGACCAAACTGATGAAATCGGAAGGCTACGGCGGCGGCTATCAGTACGATCACGATACGCCGGACGCCTTCTCCGGGCAGGACTACTTTCCGGAGGCGCTGGGCCGGCAGACCTTCTATCATCCGCCGGACCGCGGCTTCGAGCGCGAGATCCGCAAGCGGCTGGATTACTGGGCGAAGCTGCGGCGCGACAAGGCGCGCGACGCATGAGGCGGGACGACAAGCAGATGATGAAGCGCATTGTCTCGCGGCTGGTGATGGCGCTGGCCTTGCTCACGCTTTCGGGCGCGGCATACGCGGAAACGGTCGAGGTCGCGCCGGGCGTGCGGGTGACGAAGACGACCTATGCCGCGCCGGCCGACGAGCAGCCGTTTTTCGGCTTCACCGAGAAGACGCCGGAACAGCGCGCCGCCGACGCTAAATTCGTCGCCGACCTGATCGCGGCGACCGGCTCGCGCGAGCAGGCGTTCGACGCGGTGATGATCCGCGGCTGGAAGGCGCTCACCACTGGCCGCACGGCGTCGGCGGCGCAGCGCTTCAATCAGGCGTTTCTGCTGATGCCGGAGCGCAGCGGCGTCTATCACGGGCTGGCGATGGTGGCCGTCGACCGCTTCAGCGATCTCGCCTTCGCCGACGAACTGTTCCGCATCGCGCTGAAGCAGCCGCATCCGCAGAAGATGCTGAACGCCGATTACGGCCGGATGCTGCTGATGGGGAAACGCTATGGCGACGCGCTGCCGGTGCTGGAGAAAGCGGTAATCGACACCCCTGACGTCGGCGACGCCTTCGGCTATCTGGCGTTCGCGCGGTTGCAGACCGGCGACCGCGCGGGGGCGTGCGCGGCCTCGGCAATCGCGTTCGAAAAGAAGCCGTCGCGCAGCGTCGTCCGCGACATGGTGCATCTGAGGAAGGACGCGCAATGCCAGTGAAGGCCACGCCATGAGCCGCCGCGTCAAACGCCCGCTTGCGAAAAAGTCCGAACGCGCCAGATCGGAGCGCGGCGGCAAATCCGCTTCCCTCTCTCCGCGCAGCGAAGCAAAGCGGCGGGCAGGGGTCGGGAGTGGGGGGAATCCGACCTCGAAGCGCTCTCCCACGACGCCGGCTACCGCCACCGTGAAGCAGAGCGAGGACAAGCTGGCCGCGCCGCTGCCGACCAGGGTGCAGACCGTCACCGTCAGCGCCGACGAGGCCGACATGCGCGTCGATCGCTTCCTTGAGGCGCGCTTCCCCGGCCTGTCGTTCTCGCACATCCAGCGCATCGTGCGCAAAGGCGAGTT
Source organism: Xanthobacteraceae bacterium (assembly GCA_049651165.1). Classification (GTDB taxonomy): domain Bacteria; phylum Pseudomonadota; class Alphaproteobacteria; order Rhizobiales; family Xanthobacteraceae; genus 62-47. The sequence continues at coordinate 1,792 of JBASBO010000116.1, forward strand.
GCGCATCAATGGCAAGCGCGCCGATAGCAAGGATCGTCTTGAGCAAGGCCAGAGCGTGCGCATTCCGCCGCTCAGGCTCGACGCGCCGAAAGTCGCGCAGGTCTCTGATGCGCAGCGCAAGACGTTAGAGGCGCTCAAGGCGATGACGTTGTTCGAGGACGCCGACGTCATGGTGCTGAACAAGCCGGCCGGGCTCGCGGTGCAGGGCGGCTCGGGCATGACGCGCCACGTCGATCAGATGCTGGAGGCGATGCGCGACGCCAGGGGGCAGAAGCCGCGCCTGGTGCATCGGCTCGACCGCGAGACCGCCGGCTGTCTGCTGATCGCCAAAACCCGCTTCGCCGCATCGGCGCTGACCGGCGCGTTCCGCCATCGTTCGGCGCGCAAGATCTACTGGGCGCTGGTGGCGGGCGTGCCCAAGCCGAAGCAGGGCCGTATCTCCACCTATCTCGCCAAGGAGGAGAACGAGGAAGACTCGTTCATGCGCATCGCCGCGCATGGCGACGAGGGCGCGAGCCACGCGGTCACCTACTACGCGGTGGTCGAAGCCTCGGCGCAGAAACTCGCCTGGGTGTCGCTGAAGCCGGTGACCGGGCGCACCCATCAGTTGCGTGCGCACATGGCGCATATCGGCCACCCGATCCTCGGCGATCCGAAATACTTCAACAAGGAGAACTGGCAACTGCCCGGCGGCATCCAGAACCGGCTGCATCTGCTGGCGCGGCGCATCGTCATCCCACATCCGCGCGGCGGGGTGATCGACGCCACAGCGCCGCTGCCGCCGCACATGCTGCAATCGTGGAACCTGCTCGGGCTGGAGGCAGACCGGTTTGATCCGATCGAGAATGCGCCGGAGGAATAGAGCATGATCCCAAAAAGTGGAAACCGGTTTTTGGACAAGATCATGCTCAATCAAAAAGATAAGCAAGGAGTCTGATTCAACGAAGTTGAAACGGACTCTGGCGGCTCTTGTGGGTTGGTTTTGCGATCCCGATGTATCGACGATGAGAGGTTTTCCGGTCGCGATGCTGTGCGCGATGCTGATGCTGACGACGACGGGCGGCGGTGCCATCGCGCAGATGATCGCGCCCGGCATTACGCCGCCGCTTCCCACGCCTCCGCCTCCGCCGCCGCCGCGGATCGAGGTGCCGGCGGTGCCGAAACTCGATGCGCCGCCGCGTCAGCCGCAAGTCAAACGGGAGCGGCGCGGTTCGTTCGGGGACCGCGTGATCGACTGCCTGCATCGGGGCGCGGGCGCCGGCCTCGACGCCGCCGACCGCGCCGCCTATTCGCGCGCCTGCGCCAACCAGTGAGGAGCGGATCGTCATGCGTGATTTGATTGAAGACGTTGCCGCCAATGCGGCGCTCGATCCGCAGGAGGCGGTGCGCCAGACTTCGCGCGGGCCGCAGCGCAAGCGCTTCTACGCCAGCGCCGGATTCGTCGAGGCGGACGGCGGCTTTGCCGTCGTGCTCGACGGCAAGCCGGTGCATACCCCGGCGCGGCAGCCGCTGGTGGTGCCGGTGCGCGAGATCGCGAAAGCCATCACTGAGGAATGGAACGCGCAAGGCGAGGCCATCGATCCGATGACGATGCCGCTGACGCGGCTCGCCAACAGCGTCATCGCCGGCGTGGTCGGCCGCGTCGAGGCGGTCGCCGCCGACATCGCCAAATACTTCGAGTCCGATCTGTTGTTCTATCGCGCCGCGCATCCGGAAGGGCTGGTGGCGCGCGAGGCCGAACATTGGGACCCGGTGCTGTACTGGGCCGCTGAAACGCTCAACGCGCGCTTCATGCTGGCCGAGGGCATCGTCCATGTGCGCCAGCCTGAGCCGGCGCTGGACGCCGCGCGCGCGGCGCTGCCGGACGATCCATGGAGTATCGCGGCGCTGCATGTGGTGACTACGGTGACCGGATCGGCGGTGCTGGCGCTGGCGCTGTTGCGTGGCGCGCGCACGGCGGACGAGGTGTGGAC
>JBASBO010000117.1:0-19286 GCA_049651165.1 Xanthobacteraceae bacterium
CGGTATCGGTGCGCGCCGCGCCGTCGACGAAGCAGGGCGCGATCTCGGCGCTGATGGCGGCGTCCGCGACCGGCTCGCCGTTCAGCGCGGCCTCGGTCAGCGAGGCGAGACGCGGCGAGCCGACCAGCGTCACCGCGCAGTCGCCGGCGAAATCGCGGATCAGCGCGCGGGTATATTCGCGCTGCACGGTGCCCTTGGTGCCGAGCACCGACACTTGCCTGGTCGTGGAGCGCGCGCAGGCCGGCTTGATCGCCGGCACGGTGCCGACGAACGGCACGGAATAAGCGGCGCGCAGCGGGCCGAGCACCAGCGTCGAGGCGGTGTTGCAGGCGATCACCACCAGGTCGGGCGCGTGCGCGGCGATCAGTTCGCCGATCAGCGGCACCACGCGGGCGACCAGTTCGGCCTCGGTATGCTGGCCGTAGGGGAAGAAGGCGTCGTCGGCGACATAGACGTCATGCGCGTCCGGCCGGGTTCGCACGATCTCCCGCAGCACGGTGAGACCGCCCAGTCCGGAATCGAACACCAGAATCGTTGGATTTTTCGACACCCGATGATCGTACCCCCGCATCGTTACCAGTGCGTTGCCATTGCGGCGGGCGCAGGGCAAGGGGAGCGCAAGCGCCGGAGCCATTCGGCTGGCGCGGGGCGCGTCCCCGTTTTGCAAATCTTGCCGGGGCCACAAAGCCGTGGCTTGGTGAGCCCGAACAGCTCTAGCGAGCGAACATGATCCGAAACACCGACCAGGTGTGGGGCAGCGTCTCCCGCCTGTTCCACTGGCTTCTCGGCATCGCCATCATCGGCATGCTGGCCTACGGCTGGTGGATGAACCACATCCCGGCGCGGCCGGACCGCTTCTTCCACCGCTCGATCCATGCCGACATCGGCTACGTCGTGCTGCTGCTGATGGTGGTGAGGCTGATCTGGCGCGCGACCAATCCGGTGCCCGCGCTGCCGGCCGGCACGCCGCCATGGGAGCGGGCGCTGGCCGCCGTCAATCACTGGGCGCTGTATCTGACGACGCTCGTCGTGGCGCTGCTCGGCTGGGCGCATTCCGGCGCGCACAAGCCGCGCTATGACGACTGGTTCGGCCTGTTCAAGGTGCCGCAGTTCACCATCGAGAACCGCGACGACGCGCGATTCTTCGAGCACTGGCACATCTGGCTGGCCTATGTGCTGATGGGGCTGGTGGCGCTGCATATCCTCGCGGCGCTGTATCACCATCTCGTCAGGCGCGATCGCGTAATGGCGCGGATGGTGACGGGCGAGGCGGAGTGACCCGACCGCCCGCGCTCACGCGCTGCCGAACACGCGCTTGAAGATCGTATCGACGTGCTTGAGGTGATAGCCGAGGTCGAACTTTTCCGCGATTTCGGCCTCGGTGAGATACTTCTTCACGTCGGCGTCGTTCGTCAGCAGCGTCTGGAAATCGCCTTCGCCGCGCCACACCGGCATGGCGTTGCGCTGCACCAGCTTGTAGGATTCTTCGCGGCTCGCGCCCTTCTGGGTCAGCGCCAGCAGCACCCGCTGCGAATGCACCAGCCCGCCGAGGCGGTCGAGGTTCTTCTGCATGTTGGCGGGATAGACCAAAAGCTTCTCCACCACGCCGGCCAGACGATTCAGTGCGAAGTCGAGCGTCACCGTGGCGTCGGGGCCGAACATGCGCTCTGCGGAGGAATGCGAGATGTCGCGCTCGTGCCACAGCGCGACGTTCTCCAGCGCCGGCGTCACGTAGGCGCGCACCATGCGGGCGAGGCCGGTGACGTTCTCGGTCAGCACCGGGTTGCGCTTGTGCGGCATCGCCGAGGAGCCCTTCTGGCCCTCGGAGAAGAATTCTTCGGCTTCCAGCACCTCGGTGCGTTGCAGGTGGCGGATTTCGGTCGCCAGCCGCTCCATCGACGAGGCGATGACGCCCAGCGTCGCGAAGAACATCGCATGACGATCGCGCGGGATCACCTGCGTCGAGATCGGCTCCGGCGTCAGCCCCATCGCCTTCGCGACGTGTTCCTCGACGCGCGGATCGATCTGCGCGAAGGTGCCGACCGCGCCGGAAATGGCGCAGGTGGCGATGTCCTTGCGCGCCGCGATCAGGCGCTCCCTGGCGCGCGAGAACTCCGCATAGGCGTACGCCATCTTGAGGCCGAAGGTCACCGGCTCGGCATGGATGCCGTGCGAACGGCCGATGGTGGGCGTCATCTTGTGCTCGAAGGCGCGCGCTTTCAGCGCCGCCAGCAGCTTGTCGAGATCGGCCAGCAGGATATCGGCGGCGCGAGTGAGCTGCACATTGAGACAGGTGTCGAGCACGTCCGACGAGGTCATGCCCTGATGCACGAAGCGCGCTTCCGGGCCGACGATTTCGGCCAGATGGGTGAGGAAGGCGATGACGTCGTGTTTGGTCTCGCGCTCGATGGCGTCGATGCGCGCCACGTCGAAGGTTGCGTCCTTCGCCTTGGCCCAGATGGTCTTTGCGGCCTCCTTCGGGATCACGCCCAATTCCGCCAGCGCGTCGGCGGCGTGCGCCTCGATCTCGAACCAGATCCTGAAGCGGGTCTGCGGCTCCCAGATCGAAGCCATTTCGGGGCGGGTGTAGCGCGGGATCATCGGCAACTCGCGAGCTTTAGAGCACGATCCCGAAAAGTGGAAACCGGTTTTCGGAAAAGATCATGCTCAAACAAAAAGATAAACGACGAGTCTGCTTCAACGAAGTTGAAACAGACTCTGGGGATTTCGCCCGCGCTGTAGCAGGTCGCGCCCCGTGAGGCCACCCTCGGCGGTGGATCGCCATCACGAAACGGCGGTTTGGTGTCCCGCCCCGGATCGCAGTCCCCACAACAGCAGGACCGACGCCACGATGATGGCAAGGCCGATCAGGACAAAGCCGGCGGCCACCAGCGCCTCCTGCCATTGCGCGGCGGTGTGACCGGCCGAACTGATCGGTGAAAGCGCCGCGGTGCCGAGAACGGCGGCCATCGTCGTCACCACCCAGTTGCCGTATGTCCCGCCGAGCAGCGTCCAGTAGGCAATGGCACTGGCGCGGGGCGGCAGCTTGACCTCGTTCCAGATCGCGCCGACGGCAATCAGAAACGTGCCGTTCATGACGCCTTCGAGATGCGCCGCCAGCCCCATCCGCACGTTGGTGAAGTGCTGTTCGGCGAGGCCGGTCACCAGTCCGATCAGGAACAGGGCCATTCCGTGGAAAAGCAGTCGTCGCCGGTAATTCATGTCTCGCCCCTTCACATAGCCAGACGATCAATGCCCGGATATTAGGGAGCGGGCGGCCGCCCGGCCAGCGGTTTGAGGGCGGCGCTCCCTACACCATCTCGCCCCGCGCGTCGGCGGCGGCGCGGCGGATGGCATCGATGTTGGCCTTGTAGCTCGCCTGCGTGCCGCCCTTGAACACCGCCGAGCCCGCGACCAGCGCGTTGGCCCCCGCCGCCGCGAGCTTGGCCGCGACGTCCGGCACCACGCCGCCGTCCACTTCGATATCGATGGGACGGCCGGCGACCATGGCGCGCAGGTCGGTGACCTTGTTGACCATGTCCGGAATGAAAGCCTGCCCGCCGAAGCCGGGATTGACCGACATCACCAGCACCAGGTCCACCAGATCGAGCACGTATTCGAGGACCGAGAGCGGCGTCGCCGGATTGAGCGAGACGCCGGCCTTCTTGCCGAGCGCGCGGATCGATTGCAGCGAGCGGTGCAGGTGCGGCCCGGCTTCGGCGTGGACGGTGATGTGATCGCATCCGGCCTTGGCGAAGGCTTCGAGATAGGGATCGCACGGCGCGATCATCAGGTGCGCGTCAAAAATCTTCTTCGAGTACGGCCGCATCGCCTTGATGACGTCGGGGCCGAACGAGATGTTGGGCACGAAATGGCCGTCCATCACGTCGAGATGCAGCCAGTCCGCCCCCGCCTGATCGACGGCGCGGACCTCCTCGCCGAGACGGGCGAAATCGGAGGCGAGGATCGACGGCGCGATCACCAGCGGGCGTGGCGCGAAGGGATTGGACATGGCCGGTTCCCGGTGTCGTTAAAGGGCGGGGCGTTGGGATGCGCCCCGGTATCACGCGCGGCGCGGCGGGGCAAATCCGCGCTGCTCGAAGGCGGGCGGTTTGCCGCCGGCGCGGCGCTCCTCTACAACGCGGCAGGGCGAGGGGAGGCCATACAGCCATGACCGTGACCGTCTACGGCATCAAAAATTGCGACACCATGAAGAAGGCGCGCGCCTGGCTGGACGGGCGCGGCGTCGCCTATCGCTTCCACGACTACAAGCAGGACGGCATCGACAAGGCCCGTCTTGTGCGCTGGTGCGGCGAGGCCGGCTGGGAGGCGCTGCTCAATCGCGCGGGCACCACCTTCCGCAAGCTGTCCGACACCGACAAGGCCGGTCTCGACGAGCGCCGCGCCGTCGCGCTGATGCTGGCGCAGCCCTCGCTCATCAAGCGCCCGGTGGTCGAGACCGGAAAGCGCATCGTGGTCGGATTCAAGCCGGAGATTTATGCCGGGGCGTTCGCGCCGCGGGACTGACGCGGCGCGCCGGCAAGGCTCGGCCCCGCCCCCGGTTCGAAGGTCATTGCGGCATTGACTTGCGACACGGTGTCGTGCACCGGAATCGGCGCTGGACGCTCGATGCCCTTAACGCTATAGCGGTTCCGGGCGGGGGCGGATGCTGCGTTGCGACGAAAGCGCGTCGCATCGGGATCATGGCGCGGATTCGGTGTTGGAAAAAGGTCTTATCGCTTTGTACCTTGCGCGCTACCGGGCAATGGCGGCATAGTCCGGACCGCTAAATAACAACGAGGTCACGCGTGGGACACAACGCGCGGGACACAACGCGCGGGACTTGAGGGGGAAACTGATTGGCCGACGAGTACATTCTCGAGACCCAGGGACTGACCAAGGAGTTCGCCGGGTTTCTGGCGGTTCGCGACGTCAATCTGAAGATACGTCGCGGCAGCATTCATGCGTTGATCGGACCCAACGGGGCCGGCAAGACGACGTGCTTCAATCTGCTGACCAAGTTCCTGCAACCGTCCGCCGGGCGGATCGTCTACAATGGCAGGGATATCACGGCGATGGCGCCGGCCGACGTGGCGCGGCTGGGTCTGGTGCGCTCGTTCCAGATTTCGGCGGTATTTCCGCACCTGACGGCGCTGGAGAACGTCCGCGTGGCGTTGCAGCGCCAGCACGGCTCCTCGTTCGATTTCTGGCGCTCGAAGGCGGTCCTCGACCGCTTCAACGCCCGCGCGCAGGAACTGCTCGACGACGTCGGCCTGAGCGAGTTCGCCAACACCCAGGCGGTGGAAATGCCTTACGGGCGCAAGCGGGCGCTGGAGATCGCGACCACGCTGGCGCTCGATCCGGAGATGATGCTGCTCGACGAGCCGATGGCCGGCATGGGCCATGAGGACATCGACAAGATCGCGGCGCTGATCAAGCGCATCTCCGCCAAGTACACCATCCTGATGGTCGAACATAATCTGAACGTGGTGGCCAACCTGTCGGACGTCATCACGGTGCTGACGCGCGGCAAGGTCCTGGCGGAGGGCGTCTATGCCGACCTGACCAAGGACGAGCGCGTCAAGGAAGCCTATCTGGGAGCGGGTCATGGTTGATGTGAAGACGGCGCCGGAGGCCCCGGCGAGGCCGTCCGCTGCGGGCGCGCCGCTTCTTGAGGTTCGCGACCTTCAGGCGTGGTACGGCGAATCGCACGTTCTGCACGGCATGAACTTCGAGGTCCGCACCGGCGAGGTGGTGACGCTGCTCGGGCGCAACGGCGCCGGCAAGACCTCGACCTTGAAGTCGATCATGGGCATGATCGGCAAGCGCACCGGATCGGTGCGCTTCGACGGCAAAGAACTGATCAAGATGTCATCCGACAGGATCGCGCGGCTCGGCGTGGCGTTCTGCCCGGAGGAGCGCGGCATCTTCGCCAGCCTCAACGTGCACGAGAACCTGATGCTGCCGCCGACGGTGCGCGCCGGCGGCCTGACGCTGGAGCAGATCTTCGACCTGTTCCCCAACCTGAAGGAGCGGCTGTCGTCGAGCCAGGGCACCAAGCTGTCGGGCGGCGAGCAGCAGATGCTGGCGATCGCCCGCATCCTGCGCACCGGCGCGCGCTTCCTGATGCTCGACGAGCCGACCGAGGGTCTGGCGCCGGTCATCATCCAGCAGATCGGCCGCACCATCCAGCGGCTGAAATCCGAGGGCTTCACCATCCTCCTGGTCGAGCAGAACTTCCGTTTCGCGTCCACGGTGGCGGATCGCTTCTACATCGTCGACCACGGCAAGGTGATCGACGGCTTCGCCAATTCCGAATTGCAGGCCAACATGGGCAAGCTGCACACCTATCTGGGCGTCTAACACAAAGAAAAAGCGGGAGGATCAATGAAAAAGCAACTGTCGGCCCTGCTGCTGGGGACCGCGCTGGCGATGATCCCCGCCTCGGGGGCGCTGGCCCTCGACAAGACCGTCAAGATCGGCTCGCTGAGCGACCAGTCCGGGCTTTACGCCGACCTCGGCGGACCGGGCTCGACGCTTGCCGCCGAAATGGCGATCGAGGATTCCGGCCTCAAGGCCAAGGGCTGGACCATCGACCTGATCTCCGGCGACCACCTCAACAAGCCGGACGTCGGCGTCAACATCGCGCGGCAATGGTTCGACGTCGACAAGGTCGACGTGATCGTCGACGTGCCCAATTCCGGCGTGGCGCTGGCGGTCAGCAACGTTGTCAAGGAAAAGAACGGTGCGTTCCTCAATTCCGGCGCCGGAAGCTCGGACCTGACCAACGCCCAGTGCTCGCCCAACACCATCCACTGGACCTACGACACCTACACGCTGGCGCACGGCACCGGCACCGCGCTGACCAGGTCGGGCGGCAGCACCTGGTTCTTCCTGACTGCCGACTACGCCTTCGGCGCGGCGCTGGAGCGCGACACCAAGGCGGCGGTCGAGGCGGCCGGCGGCAAGGTGATCGGCGGCGTCAAGCACCCGCTCAACACCTCGGACTTCTCCTCCTTCCTGCTTCAGGCGCAGGCGTCCAAGGCCAAGATCGTCGGGCTCGCCAACGCCGGCTCCGACCTCACCAACGCCATCAAGCAGGCGTCGGAATTCGGCATCGTCGCCGGCGGCCAGAAGCTCGCGGCGCTGTTGATGTTCATCACCGACGTCCATTCTCTGGGCCTGAAGACGGTGCAGGGGCTGAACTTCACCGAGACGTTCTACTGGGACCTGAACGACGGCACCCGCGCGTTCTCCAAGCGCTTCCAGGAGCGCATGAAGAACCACAACATGCCGACCATGGTGCAGGCCGGCGTCTATTCGGAGCTGCTGCATTACTTCAAGGCGCTGGAAGCGCTCGGCGGCAATCCCCACGACGGCCGCGCCGTGATCGAGAAGATGAAGTCGATGCCGACCGACGACATCATTTTCGGCAAGGGCACCATCGAGCCCAATGGCCGCGCGCTGCATCCCGCATATCTGTTCGAGGTCAAGAGCCCGGCGGAATCCAAGGGACCGTGGGACTACTACAAGCTGGTCGCCACCATTCCGGCGGACCAGGCGTTCACGCCGCTCGACAAGAGCACGTGTCCGCTGTTGAAGAAGTAAGCGATCGGGGCCCGGCGGCGTCGCCGTCGGGCGGTTTTATTGGAAGACGTTGACGGGAAGATCATGCAGGCTCTTTACGCGCAACTTCTGGTCGGGCTGATCAATGGCTCGTTTTACGCATTGCTGAGTCTCGGCCTCGCCGTGATCTTCGGGATGCTCAACATCATCAACTTCGCGCACGGCGCGTTGTATATGATGGGAGCGTTTTGTGCGTATTTCCTGCTTAACGGCCTCGGCCTGAACTACTGGTATGCACTCGTTCTCGCGCCGATCGCGGTCGGCATCTTCGGCATGTTGCTGGAGCGCACGCTGCTGCAATGGCTGACCGGGCTCGATCACCTCTACGGCCTGCTTTTGACCTTCGGCGTCGCGCTGGTCATCCAGGGCGTGTTCCAGAACTATTTCGGCTCGTCCGGCCTGCCTTACGCCATTCCCTCGCAGCTTCAGGGCGGCATGAATCTCGGCTTCATGTTCCTGCCGATCTATCGCGGCTGGGTGGTGGTATTCTCGCTGGTGATCTGCATCGCCACCTGGTTCCTGATCGAGCGCACCCGGTTCGGCGCCTATCTGCGCGCCGCCACCGAGAATCCGAATCTGGTGCGGGCGTTCGGCATCAACGTGCCGCGCATGATCACGCTCACCTACGGCCTCGGCATCGGGCTCGCGGCGCTGGCCGGCGTGCTGTCGGCGCCGATCAATCAGGTGCGGCCGCTGATGGGCGCCGACCTCATCATCGTGGTGTTCGCGGTGGTGGTGATCGGCGGCATGGGCTCGATCATGGGCTCGATCATCACCGGCTTCGCGCTCGGCGTCATCGAGGGATTGACCAAGTATTTCTACCCCGAGGCTTCCAACACCGTGGTCTTCGTCTTGATGGTGCTGGTGCTGCTGGTGAAGCCGACGGGATTGACAGGACGGGCGACATAAAATGTCAGTGATCACCGATAACTCCGCATCGGCTTCCTCCGGACGCGGATTCCGCGACGAGATGGCTGCCTTCGTCCTGATGGCGGTGCTGCTGGCGGCGGTGCCGTTCACCGGCATCTACCCGTTCTTCGTGATGCAGGCGCTGTGCTTCGCGCTGTTCGCCTGCGCCTTCAACCTGCTGATCGGCTACGGCGGCCTGTTGTCGTTCGGCCACGCCATGTTCCTCGGCACCGCCGGCTACTTCACCGCCCATGCGCTGAAGGTCTGGGGCGTGTCGCCGGAGCTTGGCATCGTCGTCGGCACCGCCGGCGCGCTGGCGCTGTCCGTCGTCACCGGCTGGATCTCGATCCGCCGTCAGGGCATCTACTTCGCGATGATCACGCTGGCGCTGTCGCAACTGGTGTTCTTCGTCTATTTGCAGACGCCGTTCACCCACGGCGAGGACGGCATCCAGGGCATTCCGCAAGGCATGCTGTTCGGCCTGTTCGACCTGTCCAACGCCACGACGCTGTATTACGTCATTCTGGTCGCGTTCCTGCTGGCCTTCCTGCTGATCTTCCGCGCCATCAACTCGCCGTTCGGCGAGGTGCTGAAGGCGATCCGCGAGAACGAGCCGCGCGCGGTGTCGCTCGGCTACAAGGCCGATCAGTACAAGCTCCTGGCCTTCATCCTCTCCGGCACGCTGTCGGGCTTCGCCGGGTCGCTGAAGGTGTTCGTGGCGCAGAACGCCTCGCTCACCGACGTGCACTGGACCATGTCGGGCGAAGTGGTGCTGATGGCGCTGATCGGCGGCCTCGGCACGGTGTTCGGCCCAGTCGTCGGCGCCTTCATCATCGTCGCCATGCAGCAGTATCTCGCCGGCTTCGGCCAGTGGGTCACCGTGATCCAGGGCGTGATCTTCGTCGTCTGCGTGCTCGCCTTCCGCCGCGGCATCGTCGGCGAGATCGCCGGCTACTTCAAACGCTCGCTGTAACTTCGTGACGGCCGTGTCCCGGACGCGATCCGGCGCAAGCGTCAGCGCCGTGCCGCTTCGCAGAACCGGGACCATAACGAACGACGTCTTTGATACGGTCCCGGTTCTGCGGTGCGGCGTTTCACGCCGCGCCGCGCCCGGGACATGTTTTCCGCACGATTGCCTGAAGGCTCCGTGACCGGCCGGTGATGGCGGCTGTTGCCGTAACCCATTGGCCGCGTAATCTTTTCCCATGGCTGGCGTAGCTCGACAGCGGTGATACGTCCCCCGGTTCCGTCGTATGCGTCGGTCGCATATGTTGTGACCGGCGTGCCCATTCGCGGCCTCGGCAATTGCCTTTGGCCGGTGAACTGATTTATGACAGCGCCATGACGCGCCGCCGGGCTGCCGGCGGTCTGCCGCTTCCCGGCGTTCGAGGCGATCTCTCCGATCCGGCCTTGCCGCCAGCGTGAATGACAGTGTTGTGCCGAGACGGCCGTGTGCGACGCGCGCGACGCTCCCGCTTCATGCGTCTGCCGAGTGCGCCCACCAACGGCCGGGGAACATCGATGCTGCGCTGGTTCAGAGCCTTGTTGCCCAGGGAGGAGAAGTTCTTTCCCCTGTTCGCCCGTCATGCGCGCGTCGCGGTGCAGGGCGCGCAGGCGCTGGAAGGGATGCTGCGCGGCGGCGAGGAGACGCCGGTCTATTGCCAGCGCGTCGATCAGTTCGAGAGCGACGCCGACGGCATCACCCGCGAGGTGCTGACCGCCGTGCGCCGCACCTTCATCACCCCGTTCGACCGCGTCGATATCAAGAACCTGATCACCGCGATGGACGACGCGGTCGATCAGATGCAGCAGACCGCCAAGGCGGTGGTGCTGTTCGAGGTGCGCTCGTTCGAGCCGCCGATGCGCGAGATCGGCGCCATGCTGGTCGAATGCGCCAATCTGGTCGGCCGCGCGGTGCCGCTTTTGCAAAAGATCGACGACAACGTCGCCATGCTGACGGCGATCGTCGAGGAGCTTGGCAAGATCGAGGGCCGCGTCGACGACCTGCACGACATCGGTCTCAAGGAACTGTTCCTCAAGCATCGCCACGCCAACGCCATGGACTTCATCGTCGGCGCCGAGATCTACGATCACCTTGAGAAGGTTGCCGACCGCTTCGATGACGTCGGCAACGAGATCAACAGCATCGTCATCGAGCAGGTCTAGGGCGGGGCCGCCGGGTGGACGCAACGATCGCTTTACCGGTTCTGGTCGGCCTGATCGCGGTCGCGCTCTTGTTCGACTTCCTCAACGGCCTGCACGACGCCGCCAATTCGATCGCGACCATCGTCTCGACGCGGGTGCTGCGGCCGCAATACGCGGTGATCTGGGCGGCGTTCTTCAACTTCGTCGCCTTCCTGGTGTTCGGCCTGCACGTCGCCAACACCATCGGCACCGGCATCATTGCTCCCGACGCCATCGACGCCGCGGTGATCTTCGCCGCGCTGGTCGGCGCCATCGTCTGGAATCTGGTGACCTGGGGGCTCGGCATTCCCTCCAGTTCGTCGCACGCGCTGATCGGCGGGCTGCTGGGCGCGGGCGTCGCCAAGGCCGGCATCGTCGCGGTGGTGTGGAGCGGGCTGTCGATGACGCTGCTCGCCATCGTGCTGTCGCCGGTGATCGGCTTCCTGCTGGCGCTGGCGCTGGTGGCGGTCGTCACCTGGGCGTCGGCGCGTTCGACGCCGTTCGCGGTCGATCGCGCGTTCCGCGTCTTCCAGTTCTTTTCCGCATCGCTCTATTCGCTCGGCCACGGCGGCAACGACGCGCAGAAGACCATGGGCATCATCGCCGTGCTGTTGTACTCGCAAGGCTATCTCGGCAGCGAATTCAGCGTGCCGTTCTGGGTGGTGCTGGCGTGTCAGGCGGCGATGGCGCTCGGCACGCTGCTCGGCGGCTGGCGCATCGTGCGCACCATGGGGCTGCGCATCACCCGCCTGACGCCGATGCAGGGCTTTTGCGCCGAGACCGGCGGCGCGGCGACGCTGTTCACCGCGACCTTCCTCGGCGTGCCGGTGTCCACCACCCACACCATCACCGGAGCCATCGTCGGCGTCGGCGCGGCGCGGCGCGTCTCGGCGGTGCGCTGGAACGTCGCCAGTTCCATCGTCTATGCCTGGGTGATCACCGTGCCCGCCGCCGCGCTGGTGGCGGCGCTGGCCTATTGGGCCGTGACGCTGGTGCGGTAACAGCCGTGTCCCGGGCGCGGCGCGGCGTGTAACGCCGCACCGCAGAACCGGGATCGTACCAACGGCATTGTTCGCGACGGTCCCGGCTCAGCGAAGCGGCACGCGGCTTGCGCTTGCGCCGCATCGCATCCGGGACACGCATGGCCTTGAAGTTGTGCCTCACGTCACCAGCTTCAGCCCGACGATGCCGGCGACGATCAGGCCGATCGAGGCCAGCCGCGCCACGGTGGCCGGATCGCCGAACAGCACGATGCCGAGGATCGCGGTGCCGACCGCGCCGATCCCGGTCCACACCGCGTAGGCGGTGCCCATCGGCAGCGTCTTCAGCGCCAGCGCCAGCAGCAGGATGCTGACCGTCATCGCCGCCAGCGTCAGCACCGAAGGAACCAGCCGGGTGAAGCCCTCGGTATATTTCAGGCCGACAGCCCAGCCCACTTCCATCAGACCGGCAACGAAAAGGATCAACCACGCCATAAGCCCCTCCTAACGCGTTAGGCAGGGCCGTCCCCGCGTGATGTGTGATGGCCGGAAGGTCGTCCCTCCGCCGCCGTGATATGGGGCAAGCCGGGCCGTCTGGCAACCGCCCGGAAACTCCTTGATCCCGCCCGCATTCCCTGCCACAGCGACGCCCATGTCCGATATTGCCACCGCAACCGAACCGCGTCCGACGCTGGCCACCGAGGTCGCGCGCCGCCGCACCTTCGCGATCATCTCGCACCCCGACGCCGGCAAGACCACGCTGACCGAGAAGCTGCTGCTGTTCGGCGGCGCCATCAATCTCGCCGGGCAGGTCAAGGCCAAGGGCGAGCGCCGCAACACCCGTTCCGACTGGATGAAGATCGAGCGCGACCGCGGCATCTCGGTGGTGACCTCGGTGATGACCTTCGAGTTCGATGGCCTGGTGTTCAACCTGCTGGACACGCCGGGCCACGAGGACTTTTCCGAGGACACCTATCGCACGCTGACCGCCGTCGACTCGGCGGTGATGGTGATCGACGCGGCCAAGGGCATCGAGGACCGCACGCGAAAACTGTTCGAGGTCTGCCGCCTGCGCGACATCCCGATCATCACCTTCATCAACAAGATGGACCGCGACAGCCGCGACACCTTCGACCTGCTGGACGAGATCGAGAAGACCTTAGCGCTCGACACCACGCCGATGACCTGGCCGGTCGGACGCGGCCGCGACTTCCTCGGCACCTACGATATCGCCACCGGCGGCATCCGCCTGCTGGAGGGCGGCGGCGCCAAGACCGGCGCGGCCGAGCAGATCGCCATCGCCGATCTTGCCGCGCGCAACCCGAACCTCAACCTCGACGAGGTGCGGGAAGAACTCGCGCTCGCCACCGAAGCCTGCAAGCCGTTTGACCTCGCCGCGTTCCGCGAGGGTCATCTGACGCCGGTCTATTTCGGCTCGGCGCTGCGCAATTTCGGCGTCGGCGACCTGCTGGAAGGCTTGGGCCGCTTCGCGCCGCCGCCGCGCGCGCAGGAGAGCAGCCAGCGGCTGGTGCAGGCGGATGAATCGAAGATGACGGCCTTCGTCTTCAAGATCCAGGCCAACATGGATCCGAACCATCGTGACCGCATCGCCTTCGCGCGGCTGTGCTCCGGAAAACTCACGCGCGGCATGAAGGCGAAGCTGGTGCGCACCGGCAAGCCGATGCCGCTGTCGTCGCCGCAATTCTTCTTCGCGCAGGACCGCGCCATCGCCGATGAAGCCTATGCCGGCGATGTCGTCGGCATCCCCAACCACGGCACGCTGCGGATTGGCGACACGCTGACCGAGGGCGAGGAGATCGCTTTCGTCGGCGTTCCAAGCTTTGCGCCGGAAATCGTCCGCCGCGTCCGCCTCACCGATGCCATGAAGGCGAAGAAGCTGAAGGAAGCCTTGCAGCAGATGTCGGAGGAGGGCGTGGTGCAGGTGTTCCGCCCGCGCGACGGCGCGCCGGCGCTGGTGGGCGTCGTCGGCATGTTGCAGCTCGACGTGCTGAAGGCGCGATTAGAGGCCGAATATTCCCTGCCGGTCGATTTCGAGGTGAGCGAGTTTCAGCTCGCGCGCTGGATATCGTCCGACGATCCGAAGAAGCTCGACGCCTTCATCACCGCCAACGGCTCCGGCGTCGCCGACGACGTCGACGGCGACCCGGTGTTTATGGCGAGGAACGAGTTTTATCTCGGCTACACCCGCGAGCGCGCCGAGGGCATCGTGTTCTCCAGCGTCAAGGACGTGAAGAAGACGGGCTAACCAAGCTAGAGCGCTTTATGTCTTGACGGAAACGTCATTGCCGGGCTTGACCCGGCAATCCATCATTTTCAGAAAGATGGATGCGCGGATCAAGTCCGCGCATGACGTGTGATGATTCCATCAAAAGCAGAGAGACGTTAGCGCGACATGCCTCCTTAATCCGTGTCGCTGTCGGTGGCCGGAGCATCGTGCTCCATCGTTCCTTCAGGGGCCGGCTTGACGGTGCGTCCCGTCTTGGCTCCCGTCTTGGCCTTCGAATGACTCGACGATCCGACCGTTCCCGACGCGCCGTGCTTCGCATTCGGAGCCGTCACGGAATTCCCATGCTGCGTCTTCTGGCCGGGCTGCGGCGACGGCTGGGTTTGTGTCTGCGCCTGTGCGGCTGTTGCGGCGAGAGTGGCGACCGCGGCGGCAGTGACGAGATATCTGAGGCTCATCCATTCAGCTCCATGGTTGATGGGGCGGCGATGGTTGGCGTGCGGCGCGGTGTTTCCGCGAACAATTTTAGGTCATTGCGTGATGATGTTGCGGCGTCATCGTGAACCCGTGCCGCGTGCATGTCCGCAACACGCTATACTGACGCAATGATATGCCGCCTCACACCACGACAATCGTCGTCCCTGCGCAGGCAGGGACCCATACGCCGTGTCGTCAATGGTGTGGAAGACGTTCGTCGATTGCGATGAAACGCCTTGCAAACACGACTGATGCAGGGGTTATGGGTCCCCGCCTTCGCGGGGACGACGCCGGTGATAACGCAGGCTCTCGGAATAAAGTCGCGGCGTCAGCATAACATCGGGCATAAATCCATAACCCGCGTCTCGTTCAGAACGTCGTCCGGCTGCTGCGCGCCTCGACATTGCGCTTGATGGCCTCAAGCCCGAGCCGCGCCTCCTGATCCATCCGTTCGATTACTTCGGCGCTCGGCGGTCTCGGCCGCGCCGGGTTGCGCAGGGTGCGCGTGAACTGCGTGCCGCCTTCGACCTCCTCGCAATCGTATTGCACCACCACCGGCCCCATGAACGAGGTCTGCGTCAGGCCGATCCACACGCGCGCCGGCGTGCAGGCGATCACCAGCCAGTCCAGTTCGACCTTGCCGGTGCGCGTGCTCCAGTATTCGTGGAACGTATCGCCGAACCGCATCGGGCGGTCGTCGCAATCGATGTGGTGCGACGACGGCAGCCATTCCGGCCACGACTTCGGATTGGTGACGTAGTCGAACACGGCGGCCGGCTTCGCCGCGATGACGATCGAATGGTGGCGCTCGAACGGATGCGTCATGCGGGCCTCGGTGCGATTTCCCATTCGCCGGTGTTGCGGCGACCGGAGGATCGTCAACAACTCCATGCGTCAGGTCAAGTCTCCCGCGGCGGTCGCCCCGCTTGCCGGCATTGCGGGTGGCCTTGAAAAAGTGATAGCGATTCCAGTCTCGCAACCGGCGGACGAGGACGGCGCTATGGGACTTGCAATGATGATCGTCGGCCTCGTGCTGTTTCTCGGCACCCATCTGGTGACGACGCGGCGCGAGTTGCGGGCGCGGTTGATCGCCGCGCGCGGCGAAACCGCCTACAAGATCGGCTATTCGCTGTTGTCGGCGCTGGGGCTGGCGCTGATCGTCTGGGGTTTCGCGCGCTATCGCGCGACCGGCTTGATCGACGTCTGGTATCCGCCGGTCGCGATGCGCCACGTCGCGCTGGCGCTGATGCCGTTCGCCGTCATCCTGGTGGTGGCGTCCTATGTCCGCGGCCGCATCTACGCCACGCTGAAGCATCCGATGCTCGCCGGCGTCAAGCTGTGGGCCTTGGCGCATCTGCTCGCCAACGGCGATCTCGGCTCGATTATCCTGTTCGGCGCGTTTCTCGCCTGGGCGATCTATGATCGCATCTCGCTGAAGCACCGCAGCGATCCCGGCGCGCCGCCGATCCCGGTCGGCGGTCTTCGCAACGACATCATCGCTGTAGTGGTCGGCATCGTCGCCTATCTGGCGCTGGCGCTGTGGTTCCACCCGTATGTCATCGGCGTGCCGGTGATCGGGGCTTAGAGCTTGCGGCATAAAAAGCGTCGTCCCCGCGCAGGCGGGGACCCATACGCCGCAGCGCTAGAGCGTTTTCAAGCGAAGTGAAATTCGGTTCGCGTGAAGAAAACGCGTCAAATCAAAAATCTAGAGTCCTTCACTGTTCCCATGAAACAGTGAAGGACTCTAGTGATGCGGAAAGCGTTTGTTGCCCGTACCCACGACTACAACCAACGCCAGGGGTTATGGGTCCCCGCCTGCGCGGGGACGACGTTGTTCGTGTTGCACGTCTGTTCCGAAAATGACTTTCGGTCAGACTCTCACCCCGCCATCTGATAGCCCGGCGTCGAGCGCGACAGCGCAAGCTCCTCGTCGTTCATGTCGGCGGCAACGGTTTCGAACAGCGGGGTCGAGAGATAGCGCTCGCCGGTGTCCGGCAACATGCAGAGAATGACCGAGCCGGCCGGCGCTTTCTCCGCCACCTGACGCGCTACGCCAAAAGTCGCGCCGCCGGAGATGCCGGTGAAGATGCCTTCGCGCTGCGCCAGCGCCTTGGCCCATTCGATCGCTTTCGGCCCGGCGATCGGGATCAGCTCGTCGTAATAGTGCTTGTCGATCGCCTCTTGCAGCACCTCCGGAATGAAGTCCGGGGTCCAGCCCTGGATCGGGTGCGGCTCGAAGGCGGGATGGCCGGCCGCCGGCTCGCCGTCGGCGGTGCGCTGCTGCGCCGTGCCGCTGCCGATCAGTTGCGCGTTGGCGGGTTCGGCGAGAATGATTTTCGTCTCGGGGCGCGCCTTGCGCAGCGCGCGCGAGACGCCGACCATGGTGCCGCCGGTGCCGTAGCCGGTGACGAAGTAATCGAGCCGCTGGCCCGCGAAGTCGTTGACGATCTCGCGGCCGGTGGTGGCCTCGTGGATCGCCGCGTTGGCTTCGCTCTCGAACTGGTGCGCCAGGAACCAGCCATGTTTCTCCGCCAGTTCGACCGCCTTGCGGTACATGCCAAAGCCTTTTTCCGCGCGCGGCGTCAGCACGACTTTCGCCCCCAGCATCCGCATCAGGCGGCGGCGCTCGATGGAGAAGCTCTCCGCCATGGTCACCACCAGCGGATATCCTTTTTGCGCGCACACCATCGCCAGGCCGATGCCGGTGTTGCCGCTGGTCGCTTCCACCACGGTCTGGCCCGGCTTCAGCGCGCCCGAGCGTTCGGCCGCCTCGATGATGCCGATGGCGAGGCGGTCCTTCACCGACGAGGCCGGATTGAAGAACTCGGCCTTGACGTACAGGGTGACGCCGCTGACGCCGATATTGTTGATGCGGATCGCCGGCGTATCGCCGATGGTGTCGAGCACGCTGTCGAATAGCCGGCCGCGGCCGTTGGTCGTCCTTGTTGCTGGCGTTCCGGTCATGTCCATGTCTCCGTGGTTGCGTCAGGCGCGGATGCGCGGGGTATGTCGCGGGGTGTTGTGCGCTCCGGTATATCCTAAAAGCGTCCGGCGCGGGATGGCACGCAGCGGCGTCGCGCCGCTCGGCCCGGCGGGCGTCACCCTCCGGGCGGCGTACCGGAACCAGTTTGCCAGCAGCGCCTGGATAGCGACGCGCCGCTCCTGTGCCGCGCGCCGGGCATAGAATGAAATGTCGATCGATCCATCCAGCCTGCGACGAATGGTCGTGCTCTCGGGCTGGGTCATGGCTTCTCTCCTCAAGCGAACGCGTCTTGTCTAGCGTGAGGACGACACCGGCCGCTTGACCGGGACCTTGCGATTTCCTTCAGCCAACTGATCCTGCATGGCGGCTACGAAAAGGGACGGCTGGCGCGAACGCCGGACGGCGGCCGCGATCGATCGCAAGCGGGCGTCGGAGAGCCAATGTCCTTGCCCATTCCCGGCAAAAAATGATAGCCCTGCGCCTCGATATTGCGGTGCAATGGCGCGAGGCGCGGACATCCCATCCGCTCCGCGGCGTTGGCCGCGCACGGCGTGCGGCGACGCCTGCCGCCGTCGTCATCGGTGTTTCCGTTACCGGAGTTTGGGATGTCCATACAATCGACCATCCGGCGCAAGACGTCGGCCGATATTCGCGCGCGCAAGAACGGCGAGCCGGTGGTGATGCTGACGTCGTATCACGCCCACACCGCCGCGCTGGTGGATCGCTATTGCGACGTCATCCTGGTCGGGGACTCGCTCGGCAACGTCATGCACGGCTTCGAGACGACGCTGCCGGTGACGCTGGAGATGATGATCCTGCAAGGCCACGCGGTGATGCGCGGCTCGAAGCAGTCGCTGGTGGTGGTCGATCTGCCGTTCGGCAGCTACGAGGCATCGAAAGAGCAGGCGTTTCATTCCGCCGCGCGGATATTGAAAGAGACGCACTGCGGCGCGGTCAAGCTGGAAGGCGGCGCGCGCATGGCGGAGACGATTGCGTTTCTTACCGAGCGCGGCATTCCGGTGATGGCCCATATCGGGCTGACGCCGCAGTCGATCAACGCGCTCGGCTCGTTCCGCTCGCAGGGGCGCGATGAGGCGGAAGCCATCGCGCGCGGCGAGAATGTCGTCGGCCCGATCCAGAATGACGCCCGCGCGGTCGCCGAGGCCGGCGCGTTCTCGGTGGTGATCGAGGCGGTGGCCGAGCCGCTCGCCCGCCGCATCACCCAGAGCATCGATATTCCCACCATCGGCATCGGCGCCAGCGCCGCCTGCGACGGTCAGGTGCTGGTGCTCGAGGATATGCTGGGCCTGTCCGAATGGGTGCCGAAGTTCGTCCGCCGCTACGGCCAGCTCGGCCCGATGATCGAGGAGGCCATCCAGGGTTACGCCAACGACGTCCGCTCCCGCGCCTTTCCGGGGCCGGAGAACGTCTACGGTCTCAAGCCGAAAAGCTGATCGGGCGGTGTCCTGTCCCCGATTCCGGGGCGGTTTATCGTGAAATGCGGCCGCCACGGAATCGTCACCGGTTTGCCGCAAGAGTCCCGCGCGGGGCCGCCGGCTCGTCCGGCGCGGCGGCGACGGCAACTTTGCCTTGCCGCCGCCATATCGCTAGGGTATCGCCTGTCCGGCGGGCAATGGTCCGGCGCGTCGTCTGAAGGTTTTCACAGGCGCGCTGACGTGGGGTTGTAAGTGTCTGAGATATTTAGCGAAATAGATGACGAGCTGCGTCGCGAGCAGATCAAGAAAATCTGGGACAAGTACTCCGTCTACATCGTCGCGCTGGCGGTGCTGATCGTGGTCGGCGTCGCCGGCTGGCGCACTTACGACTATTTCGCCACCCAGGCCGCCTACAAGGCCAGCGCCGCCTTCGACGCGGCCGCGAC
>JBASBO010000118.1:0-11612 GCA_049651165.1 Xanthobacteraceae bacterium
CTCGGTGTCCGCGTCCGGCGATGCGGCTTCGGGCGCGTCGGAGAGGTCGGCCTGCGGGATGTTCTGGCCGATCAGGCGTTCGATGGCGGCGATCGACTTGTGATCGGCGGGATTGACGATGGAGATCGCGGTGCCGGCGCGGCCGGCGCGCCCGGTGCGCCCGATGCGGTGGACGTAGTCGTCGGGGTGGTGCGGCACGTCGAAATTGAAAACGTGGCTGACCTCGGGAATGTCGAGGCCGCGCGCGGCGACGTCGGACGCCACCAATAGCGGCAGTTCGCCCTTGCGGAACTGATCGAGCGCCGCCATGCGCGCGGTCTGGTCCATGTCGCCGTGCAGGGCGGCGGCGCTGAAGCCGTGCCGTTGCAGCGAGCGGTGCAGCAGCGCCACCTCGCGCTTGCGGTTGCAGAAGATGATCGCGTTCTTGAGGTCCTTGGCGTCGCGCAGCAGCCGGCGCAGCGTGGCGCGTTTCTCGTGCGGCTCGCGGCCGGTCATCACCTGCGACTGGGTCACGGTGACGGCGGTGGAGGCGGGCTTCGACACCTCGACGCGGACCGGATTGTGCAGGAAGGCTTCGGTGATGCGGCGGATTTCGGTCGGCATGGTCGCCGTGAAGAACAGCGTCTGCCGGGTGAACGGCACCAGCTTGCAGATGCGCTCGATGTCGGGGATGAAGCCCATGTCGAGCATCCGGTCGGCCTCGTCGATCACCAGCAGTTCGACGCCGGTCAGCAGCAGCCCGCCGCGCTCGGTGTGGTCGAGCAGGCGGCCGGGCGTGGCGATCAGCACGTCGACGCCGCGGGTCAGCTTGAGGTCCTGATCGCCGAACGAGACGCCGCCGATCAGGAGCGCGACGTTGAGCTTCTGGCCGAGGCCGTATTTGTCGAAGTTCTCTTTGACCTGGGCGGCGAGTTCGCGCGTCGGTTCGAGGATGAGCGTGCGCGGCATCCGGGCGCGGGCGCGGCCGCGCTCCAATAGCGTCAGCATCGGCAGCACGAAGGCGGCGGTCTTGCCGGTGCCGGTCTGGGCGATGCCGAGCACGTCGCGGTGCGCCAGAACGTGGGGGATCGACTGTTCCTGGATGGGGGTCGGGGTGGTGTAGCCGGCGGCCGCCACGGCGGCGAGCACCTTGTCGGACAGGCCGAGATTGGAAAAAGACATTGAGCCTCTGCTCGAAACCGCCGCTTGGGTTCTCGGATAAGTAAAATCTGTCGCGCTCAGGCCCCGGAAGCGGCACGCAAAACGGCACGGGGACAAGGAAACAGCACGATCAGGCGGCTTAACAGGGCATCGCGTTTCGATGCCGGGCCGCATTCGGGGCGAAGATAGGGGCGAAATGGCTAAAGTCAATGCAAATATGGGGTTTTATGCCGGAATGCCGCCGATTCCACTTGAATCCCGCCGCCCCGAGGGCACGCGGCGGTCGTGAACCGTGGCGTCGCGCCGGGCCACTATCGGGCAGGGGACTATCGGGCGAGGATCGGTTAAACCCCTCCAGAGACTCGAAAGCAGGGCGAAACTTCCGGTGAAACCATCACGATCGATCTGCGCGATAATGCTCGCTAGCCTCGTTGCGGCGCTCGCGGCGACGCTGCCGGGGACGGCGCACGCCGACAAGCGCGTCGCGCTGGTCATCGGCAACAACGACTACCGGCACGTTCCGAAATTGCAGAAGGCGGTCAACGACGCCCGCGCCATGGGCGACACCCTGAAGCGGCTCGGCTTCGAGGTGATGGTGGCGGAGAACCAGACCCGTCAGGCGTTCACCGAAGCGCTGCTCGCCTTCGATCGCGCGGTCGAGCAGGGCGATACCGCGTTCTTCTTCTTCGCCGGCCACGGCTTCGAGATCGCCGGCCAGAACTATCTGCTGCCGACCGATATTCCCGCCGCCACCGCCGGGCAGGAGGAACTGGTGCGGGATTCCTCGATCCTCGCCGACCGGGTGATCGAGCGGTTGCAGAACCGCGGCGCGCGCACCGCGATCCTGGTGTTCGACGCCTGCCGCAACAACCCGTTCGAGCGCAAGGGCACCCGCGCGCTGGCGGGGCGCGGCGGGCTCGCGGTGATGACGGCGCTGCCCGAGGGCGCGTTCTCGATCTTCTCGGCCGGGCCGCAGCAGACCGCGCTGGACCGGCTGTCCGACGCCGACAGCGATCCCAACTCGGTGTTCACGCGGGTCTTCATCAAGGAACTGACGCAGCCCGGCGCCAATCTCGTGCAGATCGCGCAGCGCACGCGGCGTACCGTGAGCGAGATGGCCGAGACGGTGAGGCACAAGCAGATTCCCGCCTATTTCGACCAGATGGTGGACGACGTGTTTCTCAATGGCCGGACTGCTCCGTCTTCGGCCGCGACGACGACCTCGCCGGCGACGCAGGTCGCGGCGCTGCCGCCGGTCAACAAGTTGCAGGAGGTCCCGGCGGAATCGGATGCGATCAACGCGCCGATCGCCAGCTTCTCGCGCCACAACGGCGGATGGACGGTGGTGTTCTCGATCGTCGATCCGACGCTGGGGATTTCGTGGCGGATCGGCGATTCCGGAAATTTCCGCGAGACCGGCTTCACCGACACGCTCGATCCGCGCACCCGCAGGCGGATGCCGAACACGGTGGTCCAGCTTCCGGCCGACGCGCCGGCCGCGACGCTGATGGTGCGCTACGTCGACGCGACCGGCGACATGCGGGGGCCGTTTCCGATCCGCTTCGATCCTGAAACCGCGCTGGTGCGCGATCAGCGCAAGATCCTCGACATGACCTCGACAAGCTGGCTGTCGTTCGGCCAGTCCGGCGGGGTGCTGGTCTACTACACGCACCTGATGTCGTATCGCTGCGCCATCCGCGAGGTGCGGATCGGGATCGATTCGGCGGTGCCGGACCGGGTGCTGAAGATGCCGCCGTGCGACATGCGCGACCCGCTGGCGATCCCGCGCGAGGCGCAACCATATTTGAAGCTGTCGGGCGCAGCCAAATCGGTGTCGGTCGAACTGACCTATCGCGACGGCAGCGTCTCCGAGATCAAGACCTTCCGGCGCTAACTCGTTTCGGCCGGCGGACGAGGTGTTCCACACCTGCTCGACCTACGAGCGTGACGTCGAATACAAGATGGAGTGGGTGCGCCACCACGACCGTTATGAGTCGCCCCCGCCGCGGCGGGTGCGACGGGGGCCGGTTCGGTCGAGGGATTGTTCGGCACTCTCAAGGAGGGGTGCTGTCACTGACGCCCGGTTACTTCCCGGCGATCGGCTTCAGTTCGGGCGTGGCCATGGGCACGATCATGCCCCAGAACCACATGGTCGCGAGGCGGTTGATCGTCTCGGCGGTGGCGGCGGCGATCCAGAACGGGGACATGATGGTCATTGGCGCTCTCCTTTCGTCTTTTGGATTTAGATTGCCGCGCGGGTCGCATTTGAACGTTGTGCAGTGTCAATTATCGCGTGTATCCGCGGGAAAACCCGACTTTCAACGCCGCCGCCGGGATGTCCGCCGCTCGCGGGCGAAGAACCAGCGCTTCGTCGCCTCGGTGGCCGCCAGATACGCCAGCATGATCGCGAGCAGGCCGCCGACGATCGGCGCGGGCAGGGGCACGAATCCGAACCAGTCCGCGCCCGGAAGGTAAGGAATTGCCACGGCGAGCAGCCCCACCGCCAGCGCCAGCCATGGTAACAGCCCGCCCGGACGGCTTTTCCAGAACGGCTTGCGGGTGCGTATGACCATTATCACGGCCAGCGCGGTAATCAGCGATTCGACGAACCAGGCGGTCCGGAAGGTCTCCGTAGACGCGCTGGCGATGAAGATCAGGAAGCCGAAAGTGACGAAGTCGAACACCGAACTGACGAGGCCGAAGACCACCATGAAGCGGCGAACGTAGCCGATATCCCAGTGGCGCGGCGTCCGGGTCTGCTCGGCGTCGACGTTGTCGGTGGCGATCGCCAGCGACGGCACGTCCGACAGGAAATTGTTGAGCAGGATTTGCGGCGCAAGCAGCGGCAGGAAGGGCAGGAACAGCGAGGCGAACGCCATCGAGATCATGTTGCCGAAATTGGCGCTGGTGGTGAAGGCGATGTACTTCATCGTGTTGGCGAAGGTGACGCGGCCGTCGTCGACGCCGCGCAGCACCACCCCGAGGTCGCGCTTGAGCAGGATCATATCGGCGGCCTCGCGCGCCACGTCCACCGCGCTGTCCACCGAGATGCCGATATCGGCCTCATGCAGCGCGGGCGCATCGTTGATGCCGTCGCCCAGATAGCCGACGACGCGGCCGCGACGGCGCAGCGCCGCGATGATGCGTTCCTTCTGGTTGGGATCGATCTCGGCAAAGATATCGGTGCGGGCGACGCGGCCGAAAAGCGCCTCCCGGGTCAGCTTGGCAAGCTCGCCTCCGGTCAGGACGTTACGGTGCGGCAGGCCGATCGCCTCCGCCAGGTGCATGGCGACATGGCGGTTGTCGCCGGAGATCATCTTGACCCGGATGCCGCGGGCGGCGAGCGCCTTCAGCGTCTCGGCCATGCCGGGTTTGGGCGGATCGAAAAACAGCAGGAAGCCGGCGAAGGCGAGGTCCGTCTCGTCCTCGCGGGTATAAGCGGCCTGGCGCGGAAACCGGCGCACGGCGAGGGCGAGGACGCGAAACCCTTCCATGCTCCAGCCCCGCACCTTGTCGTCGATGGCCTTGGCCCGATCCGCGTCCAGCGGCCGGGAGGCGGATCCGTCGAGCACCGACGCGCAGGCGTCGACCACGTTCTGCACCGCGCCCTTGCAGATCAGGAGGTCATCGCTTTCCCCCTCCCGCCGGACCACGACCGACAGCCGCTTGCGGATGAAGTCGTAGGGGATTTCATCGGCCTTGGCGTAGCTTGCGAGGTCGTCGCCGTCGCGCCGGCCGGCGGCGATGGCCTCGTCCAGCGGGTTCGCCATGCCGGTCTGGAGCGTTGCGTTGAGCAGCGCCCACAGCCGCAACTGCTCCGAGGTCGCGCCGTCCGGATCGGCGCAGGTGTCGAGCCGGATGACGCCCTCGGTCAGCGTGCCGGTCTTGTCGGTGCACAGCAGGTCCATGCTGCCGAGATTCTCGACGGCGTCGAGGCGGCGGACGATGACGCCGCCGGCCGCCATGGTGCGCGCGCCGCGCGCCAGCGTGACGCTGATGATCGCCGGCAAAAGCTCCGGCGTCAGTCCCACCGCCAATGCGAGCGAGAACAACAACGAGTCGATCGGCGGCCGCGCCAGCAGGAGATTGGCGAAGAAGATGACGATGACGATGCCCAGCATGACCTCGGTCATCAGGTAGCCGAAGCGGCGGATGCCGCGGTTGAACTCGGTCTCCGGTATGCTGCGGGCGATCGACGCCGCGATCGTAGCGAACTCGGTGCGCTCGCCGGTGCGGACGGCAAGCATCGTCGCCGTGCCGCTGCGCACCGACGTGCCGGTGAAGACCGCGTTGTTGCGTTCGACAAGCTGGGCGTTCGCGGCGGAAACGCCGGGCGCCTTCACGACCGGAAACGTCTCGCCGGTGAGGGCGGATTCGCTGACGTTGAAGTCGCGCGCGCCGAGCAGCACGCCGTCGGCCGGGATCAGGTTTCCGGCCGACAGCATGATGACGTCGCCCGGTACGATCTCCTCGACGGCGACGGGGGTTTCGCGGCCGTCGCGCAGCACCGCCGCCTTGCGGGCGATACGTGCCGTCAGCGCCTCCATGGCGCGCGACGCGCCATATTCCTGCGTGAAGGACAGGGCGCAGCTTGCCAGCACGATGACGGTGATGATGACCGCCTCGCTGCCTTCGCCGACGAAGGCCGAGACGACGGCGGCGAAGATGAGGATGAGAACCAGCGGGCTGCGGAACTGTCGCGCGAACGCGGCGAGCGCGGGATAGCCGCGTTTGCGGCCGATCGCGTTCGGGCCGGCGGCGCGCAGCCGCGCCTGCGCTTCAGCCGAGGACAGCCCGTTGGGCGTGGAGCGCAGTCCCTCCACGAGTTGTTCGGCCGGCTTCGCCCAGTAGGCGTCGCCGCTGTCGGTCGAATGCGGGGCCGGGGCTCGCTCCATGCGTTGCTTCCACCGTGGCGATCCGGCCCGGGACTTCAGGGCGTAAAACCAGATTACCACGTTACGTCCGTGCGGCGCATGTCCGCCACCCCTGCGTCGCGTCGATGACGCGCGCCATGCGACAATCCCCGGCGCGGTCGCGGCCGGGCCGTTGTCCGGAAGATCGCAACACGCTTCGGTTATGCCGTCAGGACTTCCCTGGGCATGGTGATCGTGGCCACGAGGCCCGTGCTTCGCCAATCACGCCCGATCATCGCATTCAAGGCGCCCGCCACGCTTCGTTCCAGCCGGCTGCCAAACCCTGTCGGCTCGCCGGGTGAAGGCTGCGGTCCGCCGGTTTCCCGCCAGAACAAGTGGACCAGCTCGTTGTCGGCGGCGACCCTTACGTCGAGCCGCCCGCTTCCGACCGACAGCGAGCCGAACTTGGCGGCATTGGTGGCCAGTTCATGCAGCAGCAGCGACAGGTAGCTGACGGCCTTGTCGCCGACATTGCAATCGTCGCCCATGATCGTAATCCGGCCGTCCCCCGCATAGGGGTCGAGAATCCTGCCGGTGAGCGCAAGGAGCGACGGACCTTGTCTGTTCTCGGTGCTGTGCAACCGGTCCGCCATCGTCAGTTCGTGCGCGCGCGCCAGCGACACCAGCCTCGCGCGGATATCGTCGATCACGTCGCTCTCGCGCGTCGCCGATTTCGCGCTGATCGAGACGATGGCGCCGGCCACCGCAAACAGATTCTTCACCCGATGATACATCTCGCCCATGAGAAGCTCATGTTGCTCCCGCGCCAGCAGCCTATCGGTGATGTCGCGGGCAACCCTGGAAGCGCCGATGATGACGCCGTTCTCGTTGCGGATGGCGGAGATCGTCAGCGATATATCGATCAGCGATCCGTCCTTGCGACGGCGTTTCGTCTCAAAGCGCTCGACCCGTTTGCCAAGCTGGATTTGCGCAAGGATCGCGGTTTCCTCCTCCATCAGATTGTCCGGGACCAGGATCGCGATGGGTTTGCCGATCGCCTCGTCCGCCGAATAGCCGAACAGGCGGGTCGCGCCGCCGTTCCAGCTCTGGATGACGCCGCTGAGGTTCTTGCTGACGATCGCATCGTCCGATCCGTCGATGATCGCGGCCAGCCAGGCCCCCGGATCGGGCTCGCCGCCGCCGATGCTTCTGTTTCGTCTCGACCCGAATTGACACGGGTCGCCGGCCTCGGCCGGGGACGAGGTCACCTCATATTCACTCGACATCACGCTTCCTCCCATGCTGTCGCGACTCCCAGGCGCAACCAAAAGTTGACACCGGAATACAGCACTAGCGAATCATCGGGGTGACGCGGGCGATAGAAAAGGTTGGCGTTGGCCAGAAATCGGAGAAATCCGGCCAATCTGAAGTTAATCCAATAATAACGGGAACTGGTCGTCCGGATTGCGAGGGGCCTGGCCGGTCGCTCGCGGGAAAAAAGAAGACATCCCAGCCCGGCGCGCTTCGTACGCCGGCGTTACGATTCCGGGCAACCGCGATTCATGCGGCCGCGGATGCAACATTTACTTGCCGAAATTTGCCGGGGTTTCGCCCTTGGGATCCATCTTCGCCCTTCGATATTCGCTCGGCGCGGCGTTGGTCCAGCGGCGAAATGCCTGGCGGAACGAGGCGGCGTCGCTGAAGCCCACGGCGAAGGCGATATCCTCGACGCTGAGATCGGTATCGCGGACATATTTGATGGCGACCTGGCCCCGCAATTCATCGGTGAGCTGTCCGAAGGAGGTTGCCTCCTCCTGTAGCCTGCGCCTGAGGCTGCGTCCGCTCATGTTGAGGCGCTTGGCGACCTCCTCCAGGCTGATCGGCCGGGACAGGTTGGAGAGGATGAGTTCGCGTACCTCGCCGGCGACCCCGGTGCCCAGTTCGAATTCCTTGAGCAGGCCATCGCAAAGCTGGCGCAGCTCGGCATAGACGTGTTCGTTGCCGAAATCCGGCTGCCGGTCGAGCCATGCGGCATCGAAGGTGAATCTGTTCTCGGATTTGCCGTAGAGAACAGGGCAATCGAAGAAGCTCGTCGCCTCGCTGTCCTCATGGGATTGCCGCAATGCGTAACCCACCAGCGCGGGCTTGAACGCCGTCCCCAACAGCTTGCGATGCAGGGACAGAAGCACGCCCATATGAAGTTTGACGATGAATCCGTAAAGCGGCTCGTCGATTCCCGGATAAGGCACGGGCGTGACGATCCAGGCGGCGGCGTCGCCGTCTTCCCTGAACTCGACCTGCATCAGCGGCGTCGCCAGCCGGTGATAGGCCACGGCAAACGCGATCGTCTCCCGGAAATTGGGGCTGCTCAGGGCGGCGAAGCCATACATCCCATAAGTCGCGACGCAAAATTTCGAACTGACGCGGTATGCGAACCGGGGATCCCGCGAGAGTTTGAGAGCGTTGCGACAGGCCTGTAGGACCTGCACCCCCGAAACCTTCGTCGCCGGCGAGCGCAACTGCTCGGGCGACAAGGCGATGCAGGCCAGTGCTTCCTCGGCTGGAATGCCTTCCTCTGCGAGTAGATCGACGATAACGGCAATCTTTGCGACAGGATAAATTTGGTCTTTTGTCGATGGGTTCATGGAATAAAAAAAGAATTGGCTCCAAAAAAAGAATCGTCTCAGCGAACAGAATTCATTCTGCCGGATTTTGTTCCAAAAGCCATTCCGGGCGCAACGACGTCCGGAAGGCGTCTTGCGAACTCCGATCTCGCACAGTGCAAGCGGCGGCTGGTGTCCATGGCCGGCCGGTCGGAGGGGCGAAAGTCGTCAATTTTAGCGCCGTCCTTTTGGCAATCTATCCGTTTGATTCACAGTGGGGAGCTACTTACCCGGTGCGGTAATCGGCGACGATCGGCGAGCCCGGTTTTGTTCCGAAGTGGCGGAAGGGGTGGGATTCGAACCCACGGTGGGCTTGCACCCACGCCGGTTTTCAAGACCGGTGCCTTAAACCACTCGGCCACCCTTCCAATCGATTGATATCGTTTGGCTAACTCCACAAAACCCGATCGTTGGAAACGGTCGTCGGCCACCCGACATCCCTGGAGTCCCTCACCGTTTCATGGAAACGGACTCTATTCCTGATTTGACGCGCTTTCTTCTTCACCCGAACCGGATTCCGCTTCGCTTGAAAACGCTCGCGTGCGCTTGTTTATGGCCGCATGGCGTGCATCGTCAACCTGCGCCACAGCATTGGCCTGCATGTCCGGTGCAACGCCGACTTTGGTTTACCGCCCGAAGCGCGGCGTGACGTCGCACGCGCCCAGACCGCGGTCAAATGTCCGGCAGGACTTGCTGAGCGCCAGCAGATCGGCAAATAATGGCTAATAATAATTACTTCGGGAGAGGAAGCGAAATGAAAGTCAGGTTACCCGCGTTACTGCTGGGGTCGTTGACGGCGCTCACGATTGCCACCACCGCGATGGCATCGGACAAGACCGTCAAGATCGGCGTGCTTAACGATCAGTCGGGCCTCTATGCCGACGTGACGGGTCCCAACTCGGTGCTTGCGGCCCAGATGGCGATCGAGGATTCCGGGCTGGTCGCCAAGGGATGGA
Source organism: Xanthobacteraceae bacterium (assembly GCA_049651165.1). GTDB lineage: Bacteria > Pseudomonadota > Alphaproteobacteria > Rhizobiales > Xanthobacteraceae > 62-47. Next base: position 9,613 of record JBASBO010000118.1, read on the forward strand.
AAATCGACATCGTCGTCGGCGATCACCTTCACAAGCCGGACGTCGGGGTGAATATCGCGCGGCAGTGGTTCGACCGCGACAAGGTGGACGTCATCGTCGACGTCCCGACATCGTCGGTCGGGCTCGCGGTCAACAACATCGTCAAGGAGAAGAACGGCGTCTACCTCAATTCGGGGACGGGTTCGTCGGACCTGACGAACAGTCAGTGCTCGCCGAACACCATCCACTGGGCCTACGACACGTATCTGCTGGCGAACGGCACCGGCAGCGCGCTGGTCAAGAGCGGCGGCGACACATGGTTCTTCCTGACGGCGGACTACGCCTTCGGCTCGGCGCTTGAACGTGACACGACGCAAGCTCTGACGGCCCTGGGAGGCAAGGTAGTCGGCAGCGTCCGCCATCCTCTCAACACCTCGGATTTCTCGTCGTTCCTGCTCCAGGCGCAAGCCTCCAAAGCCAAGGTGATCGGGCTGGCCAATGCCGGCGGCGACACCATCAATGCGATCAAGCAGGCGTCCGAGTTCGGCATCGTTTCCGGCGGCCAGAAACTGGCGGGCTTGCTGATGTTCATCACCGATATCCATTCCCTCGGCTTGAACGTCGCCAACGGCCTGAACTTCACCGAGCCGTTCTATTGGGATTTGAACGACAATACGCGCGCGTTCTCCAAGCGCTTTCAGGAGCGCGCCAAAAACAAAAGCATGCCGACGACGGTCCATGCCGGCGTTTACGCTTCGCTGCTTCATTACTTCAAGGTTCTCGACGCCTCCGGCGGCAATTCCCACGACGGCTTGAAGATCGTCGAGACGATGAAGGCGACGCCGACGGACGACATCCTGTTCGGCAAGGGCACCATCCAGCCGAACGGCCGCAAGATCCACGACGCCTATCTGTTCGAGGTGAAGAAGCCCGGCGAATCCAAGGGGCCGTGGGATTACTATAAGGTGGTTGCGACCATCCCCGCGAACCAGGCCTTCACACCGCTGGACAAGAGTCCTTGTCCGCTCCTGAAGAAGTCATGACGTGATGGAAGCGCCGCCGACGGTCATGGGCCATCGGCGGCGGCCTTCACTGTGCGGGCGCGAGGGCTGTCGTCACGGCGCAGCCTGAGCAACGCATGCCGGGTGCTGAAAGCCCCGGTTGGCCGGGTCGCCGGGCGGTGAAGGGCCGGCGGTCGCCGGCCAATGCCGGCTTCCGCCTCGGCAATCGATGGTTTACCATGTCGAACGTATCATCTCATTTTCGCCTTGATCGGGCGGCGGTATGTTAAGTGACCTTCTTTAGAGAGGGTTATCGGGGATTCGGGCCGCTGGGCGTCGCCAGCGCGGCCGGTGAGATACGGGCATCTAGGGGCATATTTTGGGGCACGCTGTCGTGGAGCGCATGGGGATTCGCTGTTCCGACGGGATGAGGGGGGCGACGCGCGCGGTGGTCGTGGTCGGCTCCTGCCTGTTGCTCGCCAACTGCGTGTCCTCCGGAAAATTCAGCCGCGTCGATCCCAAATACGGCGTCTCCAGCAGTCCGCGCGTGGTGGCGTTCGGCGAGGCGGTGCCCAGGGGCGGCGGCACCTATCGGGTCGGCAAGCCGTATACGGTCGCCGGCCGGGTCTACGTGCCGCGTGAGAATCCCAGCTATCGCGAGGACGGGCTGGCGTCGTGGTACGGCGACGCCTTCCACGGCCGCCTGACCGCCAATGGCGAAGTCTTCGACATGCAGTCGCTGACCGCCGCCCATCCGACCATGCCGATCCCGAGCTACGCGCGCGTCACCAATCTCAGCAATGGCAAGTCGCTGGTGGTCCGCGTCAACGATCGCGGGCCGTATCACGGCAACCGCATCATCGACGTCTCCAACCGGGCGGCGCATCTGCTGGATTTCAAGGGGCAGGGCATCGCGCGGGTCCGGGTCGAGTATGTCGGCCGCGCGCCGCTGGAAGGCTCGGACGATCGCCAGTTGCTGGCGACGCTGCGCACCGGCGAGTCCGCGCCGTCGCCATCGCC
>JBASBO010000119.1:0-6449 GCA_049651165.1 Xanthobacteraceae bacterium
GCGCTGACCACCCGCGCCTTCGCCGAACTGACCCGGCTTGGGCTCGCCTGCGGCGCACGGGCCGAGACGCTGTCGGGCCTGTCGGGGCTCGGCGATCTGATCCTGAGCTGTTCGAGCCCGCAATCGCGTAATTTCTCGCTCGGCGTCGCGCTCGGAAAAAATGAGCCGCCGTCGCGCGAAAAACTTAGCGAGGGCGAGTTCACCGCGCCGGTGCTGGCGGAACTGGCCGCCGCGCGCGGCATCGACATGCCGGTCGCGAGCGCGGTCGCGGCGATTCTGGCGGGCACGGTGACGATCGACGACGCGATCCAGCAATTGCTGGCGCGGCCGTTCCGCGCGGAAGGATGACCATCATGAATTACTGGCTGGTGAAGTCGGAACCGTCGGCGTGGTCATGGGACCAGCAGGTGGCGAAGGGAGCCAAGGGCGAAGCCTGGACCGGGGTGCGCAACCACGCCGCCAAGCTCAACCTGATGCGGATGAAGAAGGGCGACCGCGCCTTCTACTACCATTCCAACGAAGGCAAGGAGATCGTCGGCATCGCCGAGGTGATCCGCGAGCACTATCCCGATCCCACCGATGCGAGCGGCAAATTCGTTTGCGTCGATCTCAAAGCCGTCAAGCCGCTGAAGACGCCGGTGACGCTGGAAGCCGTCAAGCACGACAAGCGGCTGGCCGATATGGCGCTCATCAAGTTGTCGCGATTGTCGGTGCAGCCGGTGACGGCGGACGAGTGGAAAATCGTCTGCAAGATGGGCGGGCTGTGAGGGATATGACCGGCCGCGCCCCGGACGCGGCGCGGCATGAAATGCCGCTCCGCAGAGCCGGGGCCGTCCGAAGCCGAGGCGATTGATGGTCCCGGTTCTGCGAAGCATCGCTGACGCGCTGCATCGCGCCCGGGACACGCCATCCACTGAAGGAGATATCAAAATCCTGTCGCGCCGCATTTCCGATCGAACAGCCTTCATCCGTGCCAACACGCGACTGCGCGCGGTGCCGCTGGTGCCGGAGCTGTCGCTGCACATCGCCGACGAGGCGGTGCCGCTGTGGCGGAAGACCGAGGACGATCTCGGCGCGATGGGATTGCCGCCGCCGTTCTGGGCCTTCGCCTGGGCCGGCGGGCAGGCCTTGGCGCGTTACGTGCTCGACCACGCCGACTGGGTGCGCGGCAAAAGCGTGCTCGATCTCGCCTCGGGATCTGGGCTGGTCGGCATCGCGGCGATGAAGGCGGGCGCGCGCGAAGTCTGCGCCGCCGATATCGATTCGTTCGCCTGCGCCGCGATCGCGATCAATGCCGACGTCAACGCGGTGACGCTGTCGGTGATCGCCGACGATCTGCTGGCGCGGCCCGATCGCGGCGGCTGGGACGTGATTCTCGCCGGCGACATCTTCTACGAGCGCGACACCGCCGAGCGCGTGTTCGCGTTCCTCTCCTGGCACGCCGAGCGCGGCGCGACCGTGCTGATCGGCGATCCCGGCCGCGCCTATCTGCCGACCGCGCATCTCGCCAAGCTCGCAGAATACCGCGTCGCGGTGACGCGCGAGCTGGAGGACAACACCATCAAGCACACCGCGGTCTGGACTTTCGGCGAGGTCGATCCGCAGGCGAATCAGGCGGCTTAAGAATTGCGTTCGGTTTCAGTGGGTTATCGGTGAAAAACGAAAACGGACGAATCCGCGCGGCAATACCGGCGGCGGCTCGCCGAAAGTCCTATGTCTTTCGGCTTGTCGCCGTCGCCTGCGCGGACGCATAATTGATCCAACAGCGAAAATCGGGTTGCCGCCGTCGTCGTCGAACAAGGCGGGCGGCGTAGCGTGGAGGAAATGATGTCCGACAAGGTTTATGACGTTCCCGCCGACTGGGCCAAGCGGGCCTATGTCAATGAAGCCAAGTACAACGAGATGTACGCGCGCTCCGTCAAGGACCCCGACGGCTTCTGGCTGGAACAGACCAAAACCCTGGACTGGATCAAGCCTCCCACCAAGGCCGGCAACTGGTCGTTCCAGCCCGGCAATATCTCGATCAAGTGGTTCGAGGACGGCATCATCAACGCCACCTACAACTGCATCGACCGTCATCTGGAGAAGCGCGGCGATCAGGTCGCGATCATCTTCGAGGGCGACGATCCGGGCGTCAGCAAGAAGGTCACCTATCGGCAACTGCACGAGGAAGTCTGCAAGTTCGCCAACGTGCTGAAGGCGCACGGCGTCAAGAAGGGTGACCGCGTCACCATCTATCTGCCGATGATTCTGGAGGCGGCCTACGCCATCCTCGCCTGCGCCCGCATTGGCGCGCCGCATTCGGTGGTGTTCGGCGGCTTCTCGCCGGATTCGCTGGCCGGCCGCATCAAGGACGCGACCTCCACCGTCGTCATCACCGCCGACGAAGGCCTGCGCGGCAGCAAGAAGGTGCCGCTCAAGGATAACGCCGACGCGGCCGCCGACAAGGCCGGCGGCGTCAAGACCATGATCGTGGTCCGCCACACCGGCGGCAAGGTGAAGATGCAGGCCGGCCGCGACGTCTATTACGACGAGGCGGTCAAGTCGGTCGGCGCCGATTGCCCGTGCGAGCCGATGAACGCCGAGGACCCGCTGTTCCTGCTCTATACCTCGGGCTCGACCGGCCAGCCCAAGGGCGTGCTTCACACCACCGCAGGCTATCTGCTGCACGTCTCGCTGACGCACAAATACACGTTCGACTATCACGACGGCGACATCTACTGGTGCACGGCCGACATCGGCTGGGTCACCGGCCACAGCTATATCGTCTACGGCCCGCTGGCCAACGGCGCCACCACGCTGATGTTCGAGGGCATTCCGACCTATCCGGATATCTCGCGGTTCTGGAACGTGGTGGACAAGCATCAGGTCAACATCTTCTACACCGCGCCGACCGCGATCCGCGCGTTGATGCAGGCCGGCGACGAGCCGGTGAAGAAGACCTCGCGCAAGTCGCTGCGGCTGCTCGGCTCGGTCGGCGAACCGATCAATCCGGAAGCGTGGGAGTGGTATCACCGCGTGGTCGGCGACGGCCGCTGCCCGATCATCGACACCTGGTGGCAGACCGAAACCGGCGGCACCCTGATCGCGCCGTTGCCCGGCGCGACCAGGTTGAAGCCGGGCTCCGCCACCAAGCCGTTCTTCGGCGTGGTGCCGGCGATCGTCGATGGCGACGGCCGTGTGCTGGAGGGCGAATGTCAGGGCAACCTGTGCATGGCGCGCTCGTGGCCGGGCCAGTTGCGCACGGTCTATGGGGACCATGCCCGCTTCGAGCAGACCTACTTCTCGTCCTACAAGGGCATGTACTTCTCCGGCGACGGCTGCCGCCGCGACGCCGACGGCTACTACTGGATCACCGGCCGCGTCGATGACGTCATCAACGTCTCCGGCCACCGCATGGGCACCGCCGAGGTCGAAAGCTCGCTGGTGGCGCACGACGCGGTGTCGGAAGCCGCCGTGGTCGGCTATCCGCACGACATCAAGGGCCAGGGCATCTACGCCTATGTGACGCTGATGGCCGGGATCGAGCCCAGCGAACAGTTGCGCAAGGACCTGGTGGCGTGGGTGCGCAAGGACATCGGCGCGATCGCCTCGCCCGACATCATCCAGTTCGCGCCGGGACTGCCGAAGACCCGCTCCGGCAAGATCATGCGCCGCATCCTGCGCAAGATTGCCGAGGACGAGCCGGGCAGCCTCGGCGACACCACGACGCTGGCCGACCCCACGGTGGTGGACGATCTCGTCACCAACCGCCAGAACAAGAAGAAAGCGCCGGCGTAAGTCTTTTACGCACGGCCCGTTCACGCGAACGTCAGGGGCGTCCCGCCTCTGACGTTCGCATTTTTAGGCCGGTGTTGTTTTCCGGCCATTTACTTTACCGCCAACATTTTCTTTTGATGCGGCCGCGCGGCGGGGCCGGTGCGCCCGAGGCAACCGTTTGGTCAGCGCCGCCGGATAGATTCAGGCCGGACGATCCTGCGCGGTCGCACGACCGCGCAGGCGGAACGTCGCCGGCAGACGAATGCGGAGCGATCGATGACAGCGAAGATTGCGGCGGCGCTTGCCGCCGTGTTGGGAACGATGGCGTTGGCGAGCGCGCCTGTGCAGGCGCGGCCGGACGTGGTGGCGTTCCGTGGCGGCTATTCGCCGGGCACGATCGTGGTGAAGACCAGCGAGCGCCGCCTCTATCTCGTGCTCGATCAGGACCGCGCGGTGCGCTATCCGGTCGGCGTCGGCAAGGCCGGCAAGCGCTGGGCCGGCGCCACGCGCATCAGCGGCAAGTACCAGCATCCGGCATGGTCGCCGCCGGCCGAAGTCAAGCGCGACAATCCGCGTATTCCCGATGTCATCCCCGGCGGCTCGCCCGCCAATCCGATGGGGGTGGCGGCAATGACGCTGGCGGGCGGCGAATACGCCATCCACGGCACCAACCGGCCGGGTTCGGTCGGCGGCTTCGTCTCCTACGGCTGCGTCCGCATGTATAACGACGACATCAGCGACCTTTATCAGCGGGTATCGGTGGGAACGCCGGTGGTGGTGACGCGGTAGAGCATGATCCCGAAAAGTGGGAACCGGTTTTCGGACAAGATCATGCTCAAACAAAAAGATAAACGGCGAGTCTGATTCAGTGCCATTCAGCACCAGCCGTCGCGATGGCCGCCGCCGTAGCGGCGGGCGTGGCCTGCCGTGAGCAGCGCGTCGGAGACGCTGGGGGTCAGGCGCGTCGCCGCGTCGGCCACGATCCGGCCGCTGTACTTATCCGGCCCGATGTTGAAGATCGCCACCTCGCCTTCGGCGAGCAGCTTGCGCAGCGCGCTCAAAGCCGCCCGCGCCATCTGAAATTCGCTGGCGCAGGCGGCTTTCAGTTCGGGCGCGTCAATGCCGCGCAGCCGCACTCGCGTCACCATGACGAGGTCGGAGCGCAGATGGATTCGCGCCTCGAAGGTATCGCCATCGATGGTGCGCAGGACATCGACCGCGTGGCGGCCGCCGGACGTGGCCGCCGCCGACACGATCAGTTCGGTGTCGCGATCGAGGGGGCGCTCGACGGACGGGCGGGAGGGCAGCGTTCCGTCGTACCACTGCCGCACCGACGGCAGCATCAGGCCGGCCGCCACCCCGATCACGAAGATCCAAGGCAGCACCAGCGACCGGCCCGGACGGCTGAAGCCGGAGCGCGAAGAATATATTCTTCTAGAAGGGTACATATTCCTAAACTAGCCTGAGTCGCTCGCACCGGCAAGCCCGGCCGGCGGTGGTCAGGCCGGGCTTTGAGTCGGGAGCGATGATCGGGCGCGGAGGTTAAAAATCCGAGGCGATGCCTTTGCGTTCCCAGTCGCCGTACCGGGTCGGCTCCGGCCCCCTGGGACCGTCGATCTCCGGCGTGGCCGGTTTCGCCTCGGCCTGAGCGGCGACGCGACGCGCCTCGGCTTCCGCCAGCGCGCGCTTGGCCGTCTCGGAGAGTGGCTTGCGGGCTGTCGCGGGGGAAGCGTCTTGCGCCGGTTGCTTGTGCATCGTCGAATGTCCTGTCGGTGACGCCGGCGCTGGTTGCCGGTCGTGGATATATAGGCCGGATTCTTACAATTGGCATATTCGCGTGCCACGAGGCTGAGACCGTCCCGGCATCGTCGCGCCGGCCACTCGTCGTCCACCGTTCACAACGATTTCTCCCGCTCATGCCGCTTTCGAGACACGCCCCGCCCGCCGAGGTGCCCGGACTGGCCGCGCGCCGCATGGCCGCCGATATTCTCGACGGCGTGCTGCACAAGCACCGCACGCTCGACGAGCAGCTTGACGGCCCCGCCGCGCATCCGGGCCTGAAGGCGCTGTCAGACCGCGACCGCGCCTTGATGCGGCGGCTGGTCGCCACCATCCTGCGCCGGCTCGGCACGCTGCGGCATGTGCTGTCGCGGCTGCTTGACCGTGGCGTTCCGACCGACGCGCCGCGCGCCCAGAGTGCTCTGCTGATCGGCGCGGCGCAAATCCTGTGGATGGACGTGCCCGACCACGCCGCCGTCGATCTTTCGGTGCGGCTGGTGCAGACCGACCGCCGCGCCGCCAAATATGCCGGGCTGGTCAATGCCGTGCTGCGGCGTTGCGCCCGCGAGGGGCAGGCCCTGATCGACGAGGCCGACGGGCTCGCGCGCGACGTGCCGCCGTGGCTGCTGGCGCGCTGGCGGGCGCATTACGGCGAGGCCGCCGCGAAAGACATCGCCATCGCCATCGGTCACGAGCCGCCGCTCGACGTTACCGTCAAGAGCGATCCTGAACACTGGGCCACCCGCCTGCACGGCGAGGTGCTGCCGACCGGCACGGTGCGGACCACGCTGCACGGCGCGGTGACCTTGATGCCCGGTTTCGACGACGGGCAATGGTGGGTGCAGGATGCCGCCGCCGCGCTGCCGGTGCGGCTGTTCGGCGATCTCGAAGGGCGGCGCGTCGCCGATCTG
>JBASBO010000120.1:0-6165 GCA_049651165.1 Xanthobacteraceae bacterium
GCGCCGGCCACCGCCGCCGACGTCGGGCGCAACGCCGCCGACCTGGTGTTCCTGCATCAAAGCCTGCGGGCGGTTCCCGACGCCATCGGCATCGCCAGAAACGCCGCCCGGCTGGTGCAACAAAACCTCGCGCTGGCCGTTGGGTATAATGTGATCGCGGTGCCGATCGCGGTCGCGGGTTATGTCACCCCGCTGATCGCTGCGGTGGCGATGTCGTCGTCCTCGATCATCGTGATCGCCAATGCGTTGCGGCTGCGCGGCGTCAAACGCGGCGGCGGCGCGACGCGAACACCGGCGACACCCGCTGTCGCGCAACCTGTTACAGGAGAAGCGCATGAACGATTTTCTCTATCTGGTGCCGATCGCGCTGGCGCTTGGCGTGGCCGCGCTGGTGGCCTTCATGTGGGCGCTCCACAGCGGCCAGTATGACGACCTCGACGGCGCCGCCGAGCGTATCCTGATCGACGACGACCGCCCGCTGCCGAACGGCGGCCGCAAATCCAGCAGGTAACGCCGTCCGCTTCCGGCGGATAAGGCTCCCGCGCGGCGATTGCGGCTTGTGAGCGCGCCGCGATCCTGTCACAACGGCTTGCATAATCGTCTTGCGCGCGCCCCGGTCCGGCCCGACAATCGCCGCGACCGCGAGCGCCATTTTGACATCTAGGGAGCAAACGTTGACCGACACCGCGACACCGCGTGAACCGCAAACCGCAACCGCGACGCAGCCGGCCACCGGCCCGCTGAAAGGCGTGCGCATCGTCGAATTCGCCGGCATCGGCCCCGGCCCGTTTGCCTGCATGATGCTGGCGGACATGGGCGCCGAGGTCATCACCCTTGACCGCGTCGGCGCCAAGAAGGACCTGAAATCGGTGGCCGGGCGTGGCCGCAAGGTGATCGAACTCGACCTCAAGGACAAGGCCGACGTCGCCCGCGCGCTCGACCTGCTCGGCCATGCCGACGCGTTGATCGAGGGTTTCCGCCCCGGCGTGATGGAGCGGCTGGGGCTCGGCCCCGACGTGGCGCTGGCGCGCAACCCGCGCCTGGTCTACGGCCGCATGACCGGCTGGGGCCAGAGCGGCCCGCTCGCCAACGCCGCCGGCCACGACATCAACTACATCTCGATCACCGGCGCGCTGGCGGCGATCGGCACCAAGGACAAGCCGGTGCCGCCGCTCAACCTGGTCGGCGATTTCGGCGGCGGCGCGCTCTATCTCGTGGTCGGCGTGCTGGCGGCGCTGGTGGAAGCCGGCAAGTCCGGCAAGGGCCAGGTGGTCGATGCCGCGATGTGCGACGGCGCGGCCTCGCTGATGTCGATGTTCTTCGACTTCACCGCGCTCGGGCGCTGGCGCGAGGAGCGCGAGAGCAACCTCCTGGACGGCGGCGCGCATTTCTACGGCGTCTACCAATGCAAGGACGGCCAGTTCGTCTCGATCGGCTCGATCGAGCCGCAGTTCTACGCGCTGCTGCGCAAGCTCGCGGGGCTCGACGACGCCGCCTACGACGCGCAGATGGACACCAAGGGATGGCCGGCGCTGAAGGACAAGCTCACGGCGGTGTTCAAGACCAAAACACGCGACGAATGGTGCGCGATCATGGAAGGCTCCGACGTCTGCTTCGCGCCGGTGCTGACCATGAGCGAGGCGGTGAAGCATCCGCACATGAGCGCGCGCGAGGTGTTCATCACCCGCCACGGCATCCCGCAGCCCGCGCCCGCGCCGCGCTTCTCGCGCACGCCCTCCGCCGCCCGCGACGCGGTGACGACGGACATCGGCAGCGTGACGAAAGCGTGGGCAGGCGGGAAATAGCGGTTGCCGCGTCCCGGACGCGGTGCGGCGTGAAACGCCGCGCCGCAGAGCCGGGACCGTTCCGTCCCGTGACGATCCCGGATCAGCGATGCACCGCAAGGGCACCGCATCGCATCCGGGATGCGGACGCGACGAACCTCACCCCTTCGCCGGCATGATCGTGCCTTCGACCTCGCCGAAGCCGACGCGGTAGCCGTCGGCCTCGCACCAGCCGCGAATGAGTAGCGAGTCGCCGTCCTCGAAGAAGCTGCGCGTCACCCCAAAGCCGAGATCGACCGGCGCGCTGCCGTTCCACGACAGTTCCAGCAGGCTGCCGCGCTGGTCCTTCTCCGCGCCGGAGATGGTGCCGGAGCCGAGCAGGTCGCCGACATTCATGGCGCAGCCGCTTGAGGCATGATGCACGAGCTGCTGCACCGACGACCAGTACATGTGCTTGAAGTTGGTGCGCGCGATCCGCGCATAGTCCTTCACCCCATTGGCGCGCAGATCGACCTGCAAGGCAATGTCGTAGTTGTTCGCCCCTCGTTGCCGCAGATACGGCAGCGGCACGGGGTCCTGCGTCGGCCCCGCGACGCGGAACGGCTCCAGCGCCTCGCGCGTCACCACCCACGGGCTGATCGAGGTGCCGAACGCCTTGGCCTGAAACGGGCCGAGCGGCACGTATTCCCATTGCTGGATATCGCGCGCGCTCCAGTCGTTGAGCAGCACGAAGCCGAAGATCATCTCGGTCGCCCGCGCCTCGTCGAGCATCTCGCCCATGTGTGACGCGCCGCCGACCACGACGCCGATCTCCAGCTCGAAATCGAGCCGCTTGCACGGGCCGAAGGTCGGCGCTTCGGCCGATGGCGGCTTCAACTGCCCCTGCGGACGGATGATCGGCGTGCCGCTGACCACCACGGTGGAGGCGCGGCCGTTATAGGCGATCGGGATATGCAGCCAGTTCGGCTGCAAGGCGTTGTCCTTGCCGCGGAACATGACGCCGACATTGGTGGCGTGCTCCTTCGACGAATAGAAATCGGTGTAGCCCGAAACCGCGAACGGCATGTGCAACTGCACCGCCTTGCGCGGCAGCAGCGCGCGCTTGCGCAAGACGGCGTTGTCGCGCAGCGTCGGCGTGTCGTGGCGCAGCAGTTCGCTGATGCGCGCCCGCGTCGCGCGCCACGCCTGCGGCCCCAGCGCCATGAAGGCGTTGAGCGCACCTTGCGCGAACACGCCCGGCGCGTCGGTCTTCAGCAGCCCCCCGGATTCCAGCACCGCGAGATCGAGCACATCGTCGCCGATGGCGACGCCGACGCGGCGCTCAATGCCGTCCGGCGTCGAGAACACGCCATAAGGCAGGTTCTGGATCGGAAAATCGCAATCGGGCGCGACGGCGATGAAGGATTTCAGATCGGGATCGTTGGGGTGGGACACGATAGATTCCTTTTGGCGGACGCCGTGCCCCGGATGCGACGCAGCGCCAAAAGCGCGTTCACGCGCGTCTTCGACGCGCTATGGCGGTGCGGCGCTGATCCGGGGTCGTAACTAAGCCCGCCCGCAGAGCCGGGACATGCAGTCATCACGGCTTGTTCGGATCGAATTTCTTTTCCAGCCCGTTCCAGCAGTCGGCGTAGTTGTCCTGCAAGGTGCCGGATGTCGCGGCGTGTCGGGTGACGCGCTGGGGGAAGCGGGTTTCGAACATGAAGGCCATGGTGCCGGTGAGCTTGACCGGCTTCAACTCGCCGTTGGAGGCATGGTCGAACGCCTCGCGGTCCGGCCCGTGCGGCAGCATCTGGTTGTGCAGGCTGATGCCGCCCGGCACGAAGCCCTGCGGCTTGGCATCGTAGACGCCGTAGATCAGACCCATGAACTCGCTCATGATGTTCATGTGATACCACGGCGGCCGGAAGGTGTTGTCCGCCACCATCCAGCGCTCGGGGAAGATGACGAAATCGATGTTGGCGGTGCCGGCGGTTTCCGACGGCGAGGTCAGCACCGTGAAGATCGACGGATCGGGATGGTCGAAGCCGATCGCCCCGATCGGCGAGAAGGTGCGCAGGTCGTACTTGTAGGGCGCGTAGTTGCCGTGCCACGCCACCACGTCGATCGGCGAATGCGGCAGCTTCGTCACGTAGAGCGACCCGCCCCATTTGACGAACAGTTCGGTCGGCGTGTCCTTGTCCTCATAGGCCGCGACCGGGGTGAGGAAGTCGCGCGAATTGGCGAGGCAGTTGGCGCCGATCGGCCCGCGCTCCGGCAGCGTGAACGCGCCGCCGTAGTTTTCGCACAGGTAGCCGCGCGCGGCACCGTTCGGAATCTCGACGCGGAACTTGACGCCGCGCGGGATCACCGCGATCTCGCCGGGCTCGATGTCGATGCGGCCGAACTCGGTGACGAGGCGCAGGTCGCCCTGCTGCGGCACGAACATCATCTCGCCGTCGGCATTGTAGAAGTTCTGGTCCACCATCGATTGGGTGATGACGTAGACATGCGCCGCCATGCCGGCCTGCGTGTTGGCGTCGCCCGCCGTGGTCATGGTCCGCACGCCCTGCACGAAGGTCAGCGCCTCCGTCGGCATCGGCGTCGGGTCCCAGCGCAGTTGCGATATCGGCATGTCGTCCTCGAAGCACGGCGCGGTGCGCCACAACCCGGCGTCGATTTTCGTGAAGCGGCCGGAATGCTTCACCGAGGGGCGGATGCGATACAGCCACGAGCGCTCGTTCGAGCCGCGCGGCGCGGTGAAGGGCGAGCCGGACAACTGCTCGGCATAGAGGCCGTAGGCGCAGCGTTGCGGCGAGTTGCGGCCGACCGGCAGCGCGCCCGGCAGCGACTCGGTTTCGAACGAGTTGCCGAAGCCCGACATGTAGCCCGGCGTGACGCCGGTGGTGCTCTGGTTGAGAGCGTTGGGTGCGGTGTTGATGTTCATGCCACTATCCTCCTTGCAGCGCCGCCCACATCTCGCGGTCGCGCTTGTCGGTCCAGATCACCGGATCGTCGATGCCCGACGCCTCGTCGAAGGCGCGCGACACGTTGAACGGCAGGCAATGTTCGTAGATCGCGAAGGAGGCAAACTTCGGGTCCATCACCTCGCGCGTCGCGGCCATCGTCTCCTTGAGGGTGCGGCTCCTGGCGACCGAGATTTCCGCCGCGCCGTACAGCGTGGTGACGAAATCGCGGGTCATGGCGATGGCCTCGCGCGTCGTCTCGAAGCCTTGCAGCGCGTCGCCGCGGCCCGGCGCGATCGCCTTCGGATTGAACTCGGCAATTTCGTTCAGCGTCATCGGCCATTCGCGCAAATGCGCGTCGCCGCAGTAGCAGGCGGAGTGATATTCGATCAGGTCGCCGGAGAACATGACTTCGGCATCCGGCACCCAGGCGACGATGTCGCCGGAGGTGTGGCCCGCGCCAAGCTCCATCAGCCGCACCTCGCGCTTGCCGAGCCAGATCGACATCTCGCCCTCGAAGGTCAGCGTCGGCCAGGTCAGGCCGGGAATGCTGGCGGCGTCCTGAAACAGCCGCGGGAAGCGGCCGTATTCGGACTCCCAGTCCTGCTGGCCGCGCTCCTCGATCAGCCGATGGGTTTCCTGCGAGGCGACGATGCCCTGCGCATGATAGGCGGACGCGCCGAGCACGCGCACCGCGTGGTAATGCGACAGCACCACGTATTTGATCGGCTTGTCGGTGACGGTCTTCACCCGCGCGATCACCTTGTCGGCCATCGCCGGCGTCGCCTGCGCGTCGAACACCACGCAGCCGTCGTCGCCGACGATCACCGCGGAGTTGGGATCGCCCTCGGCGGTGAAGGCGTAGAGGTCGGGACCGATCTCGGAGAAGGTGATCTTTTTTTCGGCGAGGTCGGTGGTGGAAGCGAAGCCCTTGGCGGGACCTTTGCCGGAACTTCTGGCGGGCGTCTTCACTGAACCTTTGGCCATGCGTTCAAACTCTCTCGTTTCGTTTGTTGCCGATCATCTCATTCGTCGCTGCGAACGCCTCACCCTAATATCCTTCCCCCACCCTAACCCTCCCCCGCAGGCGGGGGAGGGAAAGAAGGGGGCGGCGCGTCCGGGCCGATGCCGCGCCGGCCGAGCGCCACCGCCTCGCGCAGCACCTCGATATCGCCGATGTGGTTGGCGAGGATCAGCACCAGCGCGGCGTCGAGCGCGGCGCTCTGCTCGTCGTCGAGGCCGTGATGCGCCTCGACGATGGCGCGGAACGCATCGTCCGGTCTGGCGAAATTGGAGGCGGTCGATAGCGGCATGATGTCCTCCTATCCGCACGCACAGGCGCGCGCGAGCGCCGCCGCGATGGCGTCACGGGTCGGCCGCCGAAAGCGGGCGGCGACGTAGCCGTCGGGCCGCAGCAGATAGGCGCTGCCGGGGAC
>JBASBO010000121.1:0-5382 GCA_049651165.1 Xanthobacteraceae bacterium
CGCGACGGCGCTCAATGCCAAAGGTCGGCGCGCGGCCAACGCCTGAGACGCCGGCCGCGCTGTCCGGGGCGAGCGCCTCAGGGGACGCGGTGCAGGACGCAGAGCTTGTTGCCGTCGGGATCGCGCAGGTAGGCGAGGTAGAGCTTGACGCTGCCGTTGTCGCGCACGCCCGGCGGGTCCTCGCAGGAGGTCGCGCCGTTGGCGACGCCGGTGGCGTGCCAGGCGTCGGCTTCATCCTGCGACTTGGCGACGAAACCGATGGTTCCGCCGTTGGCGGGCGTCGCCGGCTGGCCGTTGATCGGCTTGGACACCGAGAACGTTCCGGTCTTGGTGCGGTAGAAAATCCGGTGGCGATCCACCACCGCCGGCGGGATGCCCAGCGTGCCGAGCAGCTTGTCGTAGAAATCCTTGGCCCGGTCGAGGTCGTTGGTGCCGATCATGACGTGGGAAAACATCGTTGGTCCTCTGTGAGATCGTCGGTTGGGGGAGGTCGAGAACCCCATTCAACAACGATTGGCGAGATTGTCGAGCGTGATTGTGACGCGTTCCCCGCTCGTACGCGGGACGGCCCGCGCCGAATTGACGTCTGGGCGGGCTTTTTGCTAACGGCGGTACTATATTGTCAGCGCCGATATCCTCACCCGATGACACGGCCACGGTCCCATAGCTCAACTGGATAGAGTAGCGGATTTCTACTCCGCGGGTTGCAGGTTCGAATCCTGCTGGGATCGCCATATCGCCGCCTCCAGAAAAACCTAGAAGAAATTCCAGCCTGCACATCGCCGGTGTCCGAACCTCGCCGTCGCTCGCGGCGACCAAGCGGGGAGTGGGTCGGCGCGGCCGTTTCCGCTATGCTCGCGCGTGACATGATTCAATGTCGGGGTCTGCTGTCCACTTCGCTTGAAAATGCCCTGGAGGGAGAACGTCATGATGGGTTTGATCCGGGCCGTCGGCCTCGTCGCGACGCTTGCGTTCGGGCTGGTCGCGGCACAGGCCGCCGACAAGGCGTTCAAGCGTGACGATCTGGCGGACGCCGCGATCAAGCTGCAAGAGCAGATCAAGACCGAGGCCGGCAGCGTCGCCAAGCCAGTCGCGCAACTGCGCACCGACGCCGACGCCGCGATCCGGCGCGGCAACCTCCGCGAAAGCCTGCAAATCCTCGGCCAGATCGCAGCGGTCGCGCCCGAGGACGGCGGCAACTGGCTGCGGCTGGCGCGAACCATCCTTCAGGTGCGCCCGGCCACCGGCAGCGAGCAGACGCTGTTGCGCGAGCGCGCCTCGACCGCAGCCTATCTGGCCTATCAGCGCGCCGGCAACGCCGGCGAGGAGGCGCAGGCGCTGGCGGTGCTCGGCCGCGCCTTCACTGAGCGCAAGCTGTGGCGGCCGGCGCTCGACACCATGCGGCTGTCGCTCGATCTGCGCGAGGAGGCCTCCGTGCGCGGCGCCTACGAGAAGCTGCGTGACGACCACGGCTTCCGGCTGCTCGACTACAGCGTGGATTCGGATTCCGCTTCGCCCCGCGTCTGCTTCCAGTTCTCGGAAAACCTCGCCATGCGCACCGACTTCGCGCCGTTCGTGGCGCAGGCCGGCACCGACGCCCCGGCGCTCTCGACCGAGGACAAGCAGCTCTGCGTCGACGGGCTCAAGCACGGCGAGCGTTACAACATCAACCTGCGGGCCGGGCTGCCCTCAGTGGTCCGGGAATCGCTGCCGAAGTCGGCCGAGTTCAACGTCTATGTGCGCGACCGCAAGCCGTTCGTGCGCTTCACCGGGCGGGCCTATGTGCTGCCGCGCACCGGCCAGCGCGGCATTCCGGTGGTCAGCGTCAACACCCAGGCGGTGGCGGTGAAGGTGTTCCGCATCGGCGACCGCAACCTCATCAACACGGTGATCGGCAGCGACTTCCAGCGCGCCTTGAGCGGCTACGAACTCTCCGACCTCGGCGGCGAGCGCGGCGTCAAGGTGTGGTCCGGCGATCTCGCCACCGCCTCGACGCTGAACGCCGACGTCACCACGGCGTTTCCGGTGGATCAGGCGCTGGGCGATCTGCAACCGGGCGTCTATGTGATGACCGCCGCGCCCAAGGGGCCGCAGGCGAACGGCGACGACGATTCCGGCTCGCTGGCGACGCAATGGTTCATCGTCTCCGATCTCGGCCTCACCGCGTTCTCGGGCCATGACGGCATCCACGTCTTCGTCAATTCGCTGGCCTCGACCGATGCGGTGGCCGATGCCGAGGTGCGTCTGCTGGCGCGCAACAACGAGATCCTCGCCACCCGCAAGACCGACGCGAGCGGCCATGTGCTGTTCGAGGCGGGGCTGGCGCGCGGCGAGGGCGGGCTGTCGCCGGCGCTGCTGACGGTGACCGGGGAGAAGGCCGACTACGCCTTCCTCAGCCTCAAGACCAACGCCTTCGACCTGTCCGATCGCGGCGTCAGCGGCCGCGCCGTGCCGGCGGGAGCCGACGCCTTCGTCTATGCCGAGCGCGGCGTCTATCGCTCCGGCGAAACCGTCTATCTCACCGCGCTGCTGCGCGACGGGCAGGGCAAGGCGATGACCGGCACCCCGCTGACGCTGGTGGTGGAGCGGCCGGACGGCGTCGAATATCGCCGCGCCGCGCTGCCCGATCAGGGCGCGGGCGGGCGCAGCCTGTCGCTGCCGCTGAATACGGCGGTGCCGACCGGGACCTGGCGGGTGCGTGCCTTCACCGATCCCAAGGCCGGATCGGTAGGGGAGACGACCTTCATGGTCGAGGACTATGTGCCGGACCGGATTGAATTCGATTTGACCAGTGATGCCAAGCAGATCGTGGCGGATGTTCCGGTAACGCTTAAGGCCGATGGCCGTTTCCTTTACGGCGCGCCGGCCTCCGGTCTGCAACTCGAAGGCGACATGCTGGTGAGCCCGGCCGAGGCGCGGCCGGGTTACGCCGGCTATCAGTTCGGCGTCCCTGACGAGGAAACCGAGAGCCACGAGCGCACCCCGATCGAGGACCTGCCGGAATCCGACGCCAACGGTGCGGCCGCGTTCCCGGTCAGCCTCGCCAAGGCCCCGGCGTCGTCGCGGCCGCAGCAGGCGCAGATCTTCATCCGCATGGCGGAAGCCGGTGGCCGCGCCGTGGAGCGCAAGCTGGTGCTGCCGGTCGCGCCGGCAACCACGATGATCGGGGTCAAGTCGCTGTTCTCCGGCTCAAGCGTCGCGGAGGGTGATAACGCGAACTTTGACGTGGTGTTCGTCGCGCCGGACGGCACCTCGCTTTCGCGCGGTGGCCTGCGCTACGAGCTTCTGAAGATCGAGTCCCGTTATCAGTGGTATCGCCAGGGCGGGTCGTGGGAATACGAGCCGGTCAAATCGACCAAGCGGGTCGCCGACGGCGATCTCACGATCGCCGCCGACAAGCCGGCGCGGTTGCAACTGTCGCCGCAGCCCGGCCGCTACCGGCTCGACGTCAAGGCGGGCGAGGCCGACGGGCCGCTGACCTCGGTGGCGTTCGATGTCGGCTGGTATTCCGACGGCAGCGCCGACACCCCGGACCTGTTGGAAACCTCCATCGACAAGCCGCAATACGCGGCCGGCGACACCATGACGGTGTCGGTCAACGCCCGCACCGCGGGCAAGCTGACCGTCAATGTGCTGGGCGACCGGCTGCTGACCACTCAGACAATCGATGTCAAGGAAGGCACCGCGCAGGTCCGCATCCCGGTCGGCGCGGACTGGGGCACCGGCGCTTATGTCGTCGCGACCTTGCGCCGGCCGTTGGATGCAGCCGCACGAAGGATGCCCGGCCGCGCCATCGGGCTGAAGTGGTTCGGCATCGACAAGGACGCCCGCACGCTCAAGGTCGACCTGTCGCCGCCCGCGTTGGTGCGGCCCAGCACCACGCTGGCGCTGCCGGTGAAGCTGACGGGCTTAAGCCCCGGCGAGGACGCCAGGATCGTGGTGGCGGCGGTCGATGTCGGCATTCTCAACCTCACCAGCTACAAGCCGCCCGCGCCCGACGACTATTATCTCGGCCAGCGCCGGCTCACGGCGGAAATCCGCGATCTCTACGGCCAGTTGATCGACGGCATGCAGGGCACCCGCGGCCAGATCCGCTCCGGCGGCGACGCCGCGGCCGCGGAGATGCAGGGCTCGCCGCCGACGCAGAAGCCGCTGGCGCTGTATTCCGGCATCGTCACGGTCGGCCCGGACGGCGCCGCGAATATCGCCTTCGACATTCCGGAGTTCGCCGGCACCGCGCGGCTGATGGCGGTGGCGTGGACCGCGACCAAACTCGGCCGCGCCACCATGGACGTCACCGTGCGCGATCCGGTGGTGCTGACCGCGACGCTGCCGCGCTTCCTGCTCTCGGGCGACCACGGCACCATGAGCTTCGATCTCGACAACGTCGAGGGCGCGGCGGGCGACTACAGCGTCAGCGTCAGCGCCTCCGGGCCGGTGAAGGTGCCGGGCAACGCCACCACGACCGTCAACCTCAAGGCCAGGCAGCGCACCTCGATGGCGCTGGCGCTGGAGGCCGCCGGCACCGGCACCGCGCGGATCGACGTCACGATCAAGGGACCGGGCGGCCTGACGCTGGCGCGCCACTACGCGCTCGACGTCAAGGCGGCGACGCAAATTTTGGCGCGCCGCTCGGTGCGGACGTTGGCGAAGGGCGAAAGCCTGACGCTGACCGGCGACATGTTCTCCGACCTCGTGGCCGGCACCGGCGGCGTCTCGCTGTCGGTGAGCCAGTCCACCGCGCTCGACGCCGCGACCATCCTCAAGGCGCTCGACCGCTACCCGTTCGGCTGCTCCGAACAGATCACCAGTCGCGCGATGCCGCTGCTCTATGTCAACGATCTCGCGGCGGGGGCGCATCTGGCGATGGACACCGCCGTCGATCAGCGCATCAGGGACGCCATCGACCGGCTGCTGGCGCGGCAGGGCTCCAACGGCTCGTTCGGCATGTGGTCGTCGGGCGGCGACGACGACTGGCTGGATGCCTACGTCACCGACTTCCTCAGCCGCGCCCGCGAGAAGGGCTTTACTGTTCCGGACATCGCGTTCCGCTCGGCGCTCGACCGCGTCCGCAACTTCGTCGTCAACGCCGACGAGCCGGAGAAGACCGGCGGCCGCGATCTCGCCTACGGCCTCTACGTGCTGGCGAAGAACGGCAATGCCCCGGTCGGCGACCTGCGCTATCTCGCCGACACCAAGCTCGACCATCTGGCGACTCCGATCGCCAAGGCGCAGCTCGCCGCCGCGCTGGCGCTGGTCGGCGACCGCGCCCGCGCCGAGCGGGTTTATGCCGCGGCGGCGGCGAGCCTCGATCCCAAGCCGGCGCTGCAGTTCGGCCGCACCGACTACGGCTCGGCGTTGCGCGACGCGGCGGCGCTGGTG
>JBASBO010000122.1:0-19166 GCA_049651165.1 Xanthobacteraceae bacterium
ACAGCAAGCCACTGGCGACGGAAAAACAATGAAGTATGAGCGACGCAACTGGCCGGCAGTCTCGCTCGACGAAGCCAATCGGATCCTGACCGCTCCCGGCGCTCCATTCGAGATGGAGACGATCGACTTCGCAGGACGCCCGGTTCGGGTCTACAGGAAGGCCCACCGCGATCTCCGCGCTATCTTCGAAGCAAGCAAGGCATGGAGCGATCGAACCTTCGTCGTCTTTGAGGACGAGCGCCTCTCGTTTCGTGAACATTATCGCGCCGCATCGGCGCTCGCCTGGCGGCTGGCGGATGACTTTGGCGTGAGAAAGGGAGATCGCGTAGCCATCGCCATGCGGAATTTCCCGGAATGGCCTATCGTTTTTTGGGCTACGACCGTCATCGGCGCAATTGCGGTGCCGCTCAATGCCTGGGGAACCGGGGGAGATCTTGCCTACGGGCTCCGTGATTCCGGTGCATGCGTGGCGTTCATCGACCGCGAGCGCCTGGCACGTCTCGAATCGTGCCCGTCAGACGGCCACTCCGCCGCTCTCATTGCGGTTCGTACCCCACCAGATATCCGTGGCGAGACAATTGCGCTGGAGGAATTGATCGGGCCATCCTCGCATTACGGCTCCCTGCCGGATCGGACCCCACCCGATCGGGACATTCAGCCGGACGATGACGCCACCATTCTCTACACGTCGGGCACGACCGGTCGTCCGAAGGGGGCGCTGGGAACGCATCGCAACATCATGTGCAATCTCGTGAACATCACGTTCACCGGCGCTCGCGCCGCGATCCGGCGCGGCGATCCTCTTCCCACACCTTCCGCTGAGCAGAAGGCCATCCTGCTTCCCGTTCCCTTCTTCCATGTAACGGGGTGCCATTCGGTCATGATCCCGGCAGTCGCGAACGGCTCGAAGCTTGTCCTTATGTACCGGTGGAATGCCGAACTGGCTCTTGAATTGATCGAGCGCGAACGAATCACGGGCATGTCCGGCGTGCCGTCGATGGCATGGCAATTGCTGGGGTCGCCGGACTTCCAGAAACGTGATATTTCGAGTCTTGAGGGTCTTTCCTACGGCGGCGCCGCGGCGTCGCCTGATCTCGCCCGGAAAATCGCTTCGCTATTTCCCGGAAAATTTGCCGGTCAGGGCTATGGCGCCACCGAGACGTCCTCGGTCGCCACTTCAAACAGCGCGGAGGATTATCTGACCCGACCCGATTCCGTTGGTCCTGCTGTGCCCGGTTGCGATCTGCGGGTTATCGATGATGATGGAAAAACACTTCCGGTCGGAGCCATCGGGGAACTCGAAATCTACGGCGGGAACGTCGTGAAGGGGTATTGGAACAACCCGCAGGCGACCGCAACCGCGTTTCGCGACGGGTGGTACCGAACCGGTGACATCGTTCGGATGGATGCGGAAGGCTTCGTCTATCTGCTCGATCGCGCCAAGGACATGCTGATCAGAGGCGGCGAGAACATCTACTGTGTCGAGATCGAGGACGCCCTGCTTTCCCATCCGGACATTCTGGACGCTGCAGTCGTCGGGATTCCCGACCGCGTGCTGGGTGAGTTGGTTGGCGCTGTCGTGCAGGTGAAGGCCGGCGCCCGGCTGACGCCAGACGAGGTCATCGAATATCTTCGACCTCGGCTCGCCGCTTTCAAGCTGCCGACCCACGTTGAGCTTCGCGCTGAGGAGTTGCCGCGCACCGCCAGCGGAAAAGTCATCAAGACACGCCTTCGCCAGGAACTGTCCGCGAAAGGAAGCTCGCCCGGATACGAGCATGGGAATCAATAACGGGAGGACGAAATGACAAAGGTACTGACTGCGATTGCCGCCATATCTGTCGGATTCCTGCTGACGGTAAACTCAAGCGCCGCTGAAAAGAAGTACGACGAGGGCGCCTCGGATACCGAAATCAAGCTTGGCCAGACGATGCCTTATAGCGGCCCCTTGTCGATCCACGGAATTCAGGGACGCACCGAAGTCGCCTACTTTCGGATGCTGAATGAAGAGAAGGGTGGGATCAATGGGCGCAAAATCAATCTGATCTCCCTCGACGATGCGTTCTCGCCTCCCAAGACCGTCGAACAGACCCGCAAGTTGGTAGAGAGCGACGGTGTGCTGGCGATGTTCGGTTCATCAGGCACGGCTGCGCAATCGGCTGTGCAGAAGTACCTGAATACGAAGGGAGTCCCCCAGCTTCTGGTCTCGACCGGAGCAAACAAGTGGAATCAACCCAAGACCTTCAAATGGTCCACGCCGGCTTTCCATCTCTATGGTACGGAGGGCGAGATCCTTGCGAAGTACCTTCTGTCGGTCAAGCCGGACGCGAAGGTTGCCATCCTCATGCAGAACGACGATTTCGGTCGCGACTATGTGTCCGGATTCAAGAAGGGGCTAGGCGACAAGGCTTCCACGATGATCGTCAAGGAGGTTAGCTACGAGCTGACGGATCCAACGATGGACTCCCCGATAGCTCAGCTCAAGTCATCGGGTGCCGATACATTCTTTAATGTCTCGCTCGGCAAGGCCGCTTCGCAATCGTTCAAGAAGGTCTACGAGCTCGACTGGAAGCCGTTGCAACTCGTCGTCAGTCCGTCCGTAGGCCGGCAATTCCTGGAGGCGGCGGGGTTCGATGCGGTCACCGGCATCATTTCCGCAACGCCTTACAAGCAGGTTTCAAGCCCCAGATGGGCCAAGGATCCGGACGTCGTCGCCTATCAGGCGTTCATGAAGAAGTATCTGCCGAACGAGGATCCCAAGAACGAGATCGGCTTTGCCGTCTATTCGTTCGCCTACGTCATGGGAAAGATCATCGAGGCTTGCGGGGACAATCTGACGCGCGAGAACCTCCTGTACCAGGCGACGCATTTGAACGGCGTCGCGGCCCCCTCGCTGCTGCCCGGCACTACCTATAATACGTCGCCCGACAACTACGTACCGTTCAGGCGGCTGGTCGTGCAGAAGTTCGATGGCCAGGACTGGGTTGAGGTGACGGCGATCACGGTCGATTAGTCCGGCTCAACATGCATTGGGATCGCTGTGGCGACCGGATCCGATGCCCGGTCGCCACAGATCAACCGCTGTACACCCGCGCTTGGCGCGTGGCCATGTGGATGGCCCGACGGCAAGATACGTGACGCCTATGTTCGATATGCGATGCCAGGAAAACGGGATCGAGCATCGGCCAACCAAGATCAAGCATCCCTGGACTAATGGTCAGGTCGGACGCATGAACCGAACGATCAAGGAAGCAACCGTCGAACGCTACCGCTACGCTCGGCACGATCAACTCGAAGCTCACCTTGCCGACTTCATCACCGCCTACAACTACGCTCGGCGGTTAATGATCGTCCATTGTGAGCAGCCAGAAGATGACTCTTCTAACCGTGCTTCTAAGATCGCGCGCACAGACAATCTGAAGGGCCGCGGAGCTACGCTTACGGTGCAGCAGCAGGCTTCCGCTTCAGGCTCGCAAGCCCGCGCGGACAGAGGCACAGGATAGCAACCAGCAGGACGCCCAGCACGAGCTTGTCACCATAGGCGCCGAGGGAAACGAAGCCCTTCTGCGAAATCAGGAGCGCAATGCCAAGCAGCGGCCCGAGCAGGATGCGGCGACCGGCGAGGATGACGCCGGTCAGCATCAACACCAGGAAGTAGGTATCGAACAGGTCGGTTCCGACATAGGCGCGCTGGAAGGCGTACAGCCAGCCGGCGAGGGCGCTGATCGGTGCCGAGACCAGAAACACCTGGAGCCGGATCCGGTTGCCGTCGAGACCGCACATCGTCGCCAGCCGCGGATTCATGTGCACCATCAGCGCCGCCTGGCCGAGGCGGGAGCGGCGAAAGCGATGAACGAAGTAGAGCGTCAGCAGTAGCAGTGCATAGGCGTAGGGCCAGAATTCCATGCTCTGTCCCGCCGTGAGGGTGATCGGGCCGATCGACAGGTCGAGCGGCGGGATGCCGACGATGCCGTCCGAGCCGCCGAGGAAGTCCCAGTTGGACGCAATGTTCATGCAGACGACGGCGGCGGCATAGGTGACGAGGGAGAACGCGAATTCCCGCGTATGCAGGGTGATGAGGCCGAGCACCAGTGCCAGCAGCAGCGCCGCCGCGACGGCGCCGACCAGCGCCACCCAGGCGTTGAAGCCGTAGTTCACCGTCAGAATCGCCGCGGCATAGGCGCCGGTCGCGAAGAACGCGGTGTGGACGAGGCTGATCTCGCCGAGATCCGAAAGGACGACGTCGAGTCCGTAGGACATCGCGCTGAAGATCGCAATGGTGACGAGCGTGTCATAGACAAGCTGCGAACCGCCGAGCAACCGCGGCAGCACGAGGCCGAGAGCAATGAGAAGCACGACGGCGGCGAACCGGACCATGGGATGGCTCATCGTGCAAAATTCCCCGAAGCGGCCAGCTTGTCGGGACGCAGCACCATCACCGCGATGAGCAGCGCGAAGATGGCGGCCGTCGTATAGGCCGGCGAGACCAGTGCGCCGAAAAAGGCGGTGAAGAGGCCGATGGCAAGGCCCGCGACGTAACTGCCGCCGACGCTGCCGATGCCGCCCAGCACGACGACGACAAAGGTCATCACGACCTGATCGAATCCCATGGAGGTGAGGATCGGCGTGCGCGGCGCCACCAGCGTCGCGGCGAACGTGACGGCAGCGCCCTCGAAGGCGAAGATGCCCATGTAGACGCGCGAGATGTCGATACCGCCCAGCCGCGTCAGCGGCGGGTCCTCCGCGACCATCCGCACGGCGGTACCGAAGGAGGTGCGATTCAGCACGAACGCCAAGGCCAGGAAGACAGCGATAGTGGCGACCACCTGCAGCACGTCCTGCGCGGTGAACCAGACCACGCCGAAATGGAAGTTCACGGCCTGGAACGGGCTTGCGAGCATCTGCGGCTTCGGACCGAACGCCAGCCCGGCGGCCCCTTCCAGCGCCTGGCCGAAACCGAGCGTCACGATCATCAGGTTGACGAGGTCCTGCGACAAGGTCAGGCGCAGAAACAGCCGCTGCATGATCGCGCCGAGCAGCGCGCCCACCAGCACCGCGGCCGGCACCGCCACGACATAGGGCAGACCGGTAGTTGCCATGAACCACCAGGCGACAAAGGCTCCGATCATGTACATCTGGCCGTGGCCGAAATTGACGAGGCGCGCGGCGCCGAGCAACATCGTCCAGCCGACCGCGACGAGTGCATAGGCATGACCGATGATGATCCCGTTGACCAGTTGCTGCGATACGTTCATCCGTGGCTCGCTCCGAGATAGGCTTCCAAGATGCGCGGATCGTCTTTCATGTCCGCGACGCTGCCGCTTGCGACCACGTGTCCGTATTCCAGAAGGTACAGCGTATCGGTGACCTCCATCGCGGCATTCACGTTCTGCTCGACCAGCAGCACGGTGAGGCCATCGTCCACCAGCTTTCGGATCGTCTTGAGGAGGATCGAGACCATGCGCGGCGCAAGGCCGATCGATGGCTCGTCGAGCAGGAGCAGCTTCGGCGCCATACGCAGCGCGCGACCCACCGCCAGCATCTGGCGCTCGCCGCCGCTGAGCGAGCCGCCGAGATTGGTCCGTCGCTCCTGCAGGCTGGGAAACAGCGCATAGACGTCCTCGACCGAATAGGCCTTGCGGCCGCTGTCATGCGGGTGAGCGCCGGCACGGAGATTTTCCTCCACCGTCAGGCCCATGAAAACGCCGCGGCCTTCCGGCACGAGCTGCAGGCCGCGCTGCACCAGCCGGTGCGCCGCCAGGCCGTGAATGTCATCATCATCCATGCGGATCGTGCCGCTGATCTTCGGCTCGGCGCGCGACCAGTTGGCGATCGCGTTGATGAGGGTGGATTTGCCGGCGCCGTTGGCGCCGATGACGCCGGCGAGCCTGCCCGGCTCGACGACGAGATTGTCCACCGCGACGGCGAGGCTCGCGCCGTAGGCGACCCTCAGATTGCTGACCTCGAGCCGCGCGCTCATGCCGCCTTCCCGAGATAGGCTTCGAGCACGCGCGGGTCGGACTGGATCTCCGCCGGCTTGCCGGTCGCGATCACCCTGCCGAGCTCGATCACCACGACCTCGTCGGCGACGTCCATCACGAGATCCATGTGATGCTCGATCAGCACGATGGCGAGACCGTCGGCGCGCATCCTGACCAGGAGGTCGCGCAGCGCGGTCATGTCGGGCCCGCCGAGTCCCGCGGCCGGCTCGTCGAGCAGCACGACGCGGGCGCCGGGCGCGGCTGCGAGCGCGATCGACAGCATACGCTGGGTGCCATAGGAGAGTTCTCCCGGCAGCTTGTGGTGCAGGGCCTCCGGAACGTGATAGCGGACCAGGTGCTGGCGCGCCTCCGCCTCGATGGCGCGGCGGCGGCGTGCCTCGATCCAGGGTAGAAATACCGAACTCGCAAGCCCGCTCGGCCGATTCTCAAGCAGGGCGCCGGCCATATTTTCGAGTACCGTCATTCCGCCGAAGAAAGCGTTCTGCTGGAAGGTGCGGCGAAGGCCGGCTCGCGGCAGGCGATGCGCCGGCATATGGCTCACGTCGACGCCGTCGAGCACGACGCCGCCGGTGTGAGGCACCATGTTGGTGGCGGCCAGGAAGCAGGTGCTCTTGCCGGCGCCGTTCGGGCCGATGATCCCAAGAATCTTACCGGCTCGCACCGACCACGAGACGTCCTTGAGTGCCTGGAAACTCCCGAAATTCACCGAGAGCCGGTCGACCGTCAGAACGGGCGTGGCGAGGTCAGGTGCCGGATCAGCTTTCGACGACAATCTTGCCGTCCTTGACCGTGAAGATGGAATGATGGTGGCCCATCTGGCCGTGCTCGTCGAAATGGACGTCGCCGAAAATGGTACCGGGGATGGTGTGGCCGCGGATGGCTTCGGCAATGGCCTTGCGGTCGAGGCTCTTCACTTTCGTCGCGGTCTTGGCCCAGACCTCCAGCGCGGCGGCGCCGAGAGCCATGTACTTGTCGGGCACCTCCTTGAACTGCTGCTGCATTTGCGCAACGAAACGCTTGTTCTCTGCGTTGCTCGCGAAGGGCTCGGCCTGCGGAAAATAGATGTCGGCGCTGACCAGACCGTTGGCCGCCGGCCCCGCGGTCTCGATCACGCTCGGGCTCACCGTACCCACCGCGCAGACGATCGGCACGCCGATATTCGCCTGCGCGTATTGCTGCAGGAACGCCGGCAGGCCCGCACCCTCATTGGCGTTGATGCTGATGACGAAGTCCGGTTTGGCGTCGCGGATGCTCGTCGTCTCGACCCGGAAATCGGTTTGCGCGAACGGGAACTTGAGGGTCGCGGCGATGGTGTAATCGAGTCCGGCTTTTTTGAACTCCGCCTCGATGCCCTGCTGCGCGCCGTTGCCATAGGCGTCGTTCTCGGTAACGAACACCACCCGCCCCTTTTTCATCTTGCTGCCGAGATAATTGGCGATGACGGCGGCGTCCTGCGCATTGGCGCTGTTGAGACGGATAGCCAGCGGATTCGAAGCGCTGGTCAGGATCGTGTCCGCCTTCGACATCAAAGTGAGGTCGAGGACGCCGGCCCGTGCCAGAATCGACTGCATCGCCAGCGTGACCGGACTGTTCCAGCCCTCGAGCACGGCAGCCACGCCGGCCGACGCGAGTTCGTTCGCCTTCGCCACGCCGATCGCCGGCGTGCTCTCGTCGTCCCGGACCACGAGTTCGATCGGACGACCGAGCACACCGCCCCCGTTATTGATGAGGCTCGCCATGCTCTGGATCGCGTTGGTCACGTCCTGACCCTGGCGGCCCGCGCCGCCGCTCAGCGGAATGATGACGCCGATCTTGATCGGGTCCGCCGCCCACGCCAGCGGCGGCAACATCGTCGAAGCGGCCATTCCGGCCAATACGGTGCGTCTCGTAAGCATTCGTTTTCTCCAATACTGATGATTTTCCCTGAATCTTTGTTTTTTACTTGATGGGTAGCGAATATTGCTTCGACATCGAGTGATTTTTACTTATGGTGTCTTCCTCATCTCAATCAAGAAACGGGGAAAACGTTCATGGGTGCTAGAGGAACGGTCCTGATTGCCGGCGCCGGAGGCCTGGTGGGGCGGGCGGCGATCAATCGCTATCTTGGCGAAGGAGGGTGGGACGTCGTCGCGCTCTCCCGCCGCGCGCCGAATCCGGCGACCGGCGCCGCCCACATTGCCGTCGATTTGGCCGACATGGCCTCCTGCAAGGCCCGGCTCGGCCAGCTTCGCGGCGTGACCCACATCGTTTATGCGGCACTGTTCGAAAAGCCGGATCTTACGGGCGGGTGGCTGGAGGCCGATCAGATCTCGACCAATCTTGCCATGCTCACGAACCTGATGGACGCGGTCGAGCCGGGCAATCCAGCGCTGCACCATGTTACTCTGCTGCAGGGCGCGAAGGCCTATGGCGTCCATCTCGGACAGATTCCGGTGCCCGCCCGCGAAAGCGCGCCGCGACACATCCATCCCAATTTCTACTGGGCGCAGGAGGATTTCCTTGCCGCGCGGCAGGCCGGTAAAGAGTGGGGCTGGACCATCTTCCGCCCGCAGGTGGTGTTCGGCTTCGCCTATCCGAGCATGATGAACATGGTCGCTGCCGTCGGCGCCTACGCGGCGATCAGCCGCGAGCTTGGCCTGCCGCTGGTCTATCCGGGCAGCGGCAGCCGCGTGACGGAGGCGACCGACGCCCGCCTGCTGGCGAGCGCCATCGCCTGGGCCGGCCGCGCTCCGTCCGCCTTCAATCAGACCTTCAACGTGACCAATGGCGACGTCTTCACCTGGGAGAATCTCTGGCCCGTCATCGCGCGCGCCTTCGCCATGCCCGTCGGCCTGCCACATCCGATGCCGCTTGCCCGCATCATGCCGGGCCATTCCGGCACCTGGGATACGATCGTGGCGCGCCAAGGACTCAAACCGCTGACGCTCGATCGGCTGGTCAGCGGCTCCTGGCAGTTTGCGGATTTCGCCTTCTCCCGGACCCACTCGACCTCCTCGCTGCTGAGCACGATCAAGATTCGCGAGGCGGGGTTCGGCGACTGCATCGACACCGAAGCATCGCTCGCCTGGTGGCTCGGCCACATGCAGGAGCAGAAAATCTTGCCGCCCGCGGCCTGATGTTGCCGTGCCGGATGTCATTTTGCCGATGTCCGGCACACGGGACAGATCGGGGATTTTCAGCCCTTGCGGTGGACCATTCTCGGCGGGCGCGGACCGTCCGTCACTCTCATCGCTGTCGCCTGCTGGCACCAGCGCCTCCCCCACAATCTTGTTTATTCATTGTGTGAAACGTGTATTCATTATCATAGGCGCATCTTTCGGGATTGCAACGGCCATTGTTGTGGACGGCCGGACGGCCGAAAGGCGCAGCATCAAGGATCCGCTCAGGAAGCTACCAAGGATTTGCGATGACCTCGTTCCAGCCGGTGACGGCGGCGCTGCGAGTGCTGGACGTGCTCCTGGCCGTCAACCGGCTCAAGGAAGCCAGCGTCGGCGACATTTATGCCGAGACCGGTCTCAATCGGCCGACCATCGTCCGGATGCTGGAAACGCTGATGCACGCCGGTTTCGTTGCCCGCCATCCCGCCGAGCCGATCTATATGCCGACGGGCCGCACGCTCGATCTGTCGAGCGGCTATCAGCGGCACGAGGAGATGGCGCTTGCCGCGGGTCCGACGCTCGCGCGCCTGCACAAGGAATTGCAGTGGCCGTCGGACGTGGCGGTGTTCGACCAGGATGCCATGGTGGTCGCCCGCACCAGCCGCGGCGCCGGCTTCGTGCATTTCAACCGCCGTCCCGGCTACCGCGCGCCGCTGCTCGGGACTTCGCTCGGCATGAGCTTTCTCGCCTTTTGCGACGAGGAGACGCGGGCGGGCGCCCTCGCCGCGCTTGCCCCTTCGACCGATCCCTGGAATGCGATCGCGCGAGAGCCGAAGAAGTTGCAGGCGCTGCTAAACACCGTGCGCAAGCGCGGCTATGCGACCATGAACAAAGACTATGCGGACAGTTCCTATGGCGGCACGGCCTCGTCGGTCGGCGTGCCGGTGCTGCTCAAAGGCGTGGCGGTCGGCAGCCTCAATCTGATGTATCTGCGCAACTCGATCGATGAGGCGCGCGTGATCGCGCGCTTCATTCAGCCGCTGAAGGAGGCCGCTGCGAATATCGCACGGGCGCTGAGCACGATGCGCGCCGGCTGATCGGGCGATCGCGCCGCGCGGGCTCTCACTCGGAAAAATTGAGCTTCAGTCCAGCCTCCTCCCACGGCACGGCGACGAGCTGGCCGATTCCCGAAAGGGTGATGTAGCCGGTTGTCCTGCCGGGGCCGCCGAAGCAGATGTTGGTCGTATAGACGTCCGGCATCTTGACGCGCCGAACCAGCCGTCCGTCGGGAGCGACAACCGTGATCGCGCCGCTGATGAGCGTGGCGACGCAGATATTGCCCGCCGCATCCACCGCCAGACTGTCGAAGCGGTGATAGCCCGCCTCATTGAACACGAACCGGCCGCCGTTCGGCGACGGGAACGGCAGGCGCTTGATTACGCCGGGCTCGGCGATGTCGAAGGCCCAGAGCCGGCCGCCTTCGGTCTCGGCCACATAGAGCGTCTTCTCGTCGGGCGAGAGGCCGATACCATTCGGCGTCAGGATGGGATGTATCACCTCGACGATGAAGGAGCCGTCGGCCCTGGCGTAGTAGACCGAGCCCTGGTCGCGGTCGCGGTGGCGCGCCTTGCCGAGATCGGTGAAGTAGAAACCGCCCTGCCGGTCGAACACGATGTCGTTCGGCCCGTTGAGCTTGTTGCTGCCGCAGCGGTCGTACAGCCGCGTCACGGCACCGGTCTTCGGGTCGACACGCTCGATCCGGCCGCCGGAGTAGCTGGCGGGGGTGCCGATCGGCCGGATCATGCCGGGCTCCTCTTGCCACTCGAAGCCGCCGTTGTTGCAGACATAGAGCGCGCCGTCCGGCCCGGTCGCAAGGCCGTTCGGTCCGCCGCCCACATCGGCAATGACGGAGACCGCACCGTCCGCCGCCACGCGCGTGATCGTGCCTCGCGCGATCTCCACCAGCGCGATGGAGCCGTCGGCCATCGCCACGGGCCCCTCCGGAAAGCGCAGCCCCGTTGCGAGCACCTTGATATCCGTCATCTCGTTTCCTTCCCTTTCTTGTCGGCTCCGCGCGTCGACCGCAGCGGTTCAAAGGCTATCGGCGATCTCCCATCCGCGTCGGGCAAGCTTGCGGAATTTCTCCCCGGCCACCGCGACCGCGTTGGCATCGGAGGCGTTGCCGTCGAGCGCGCGGCGATAGACGCCGGCCACGATGGCCGCCCAGCGAAACATGGAAAAGACGATGAAGAAATCCAGGTCGCCCGGCACGGCGCGCCCGGCCTCCTCGCTGTAGCGAGCGACGAACTCCGCCTCGGTCGGAAGGCCCGGGACGTCGAGACCGACGATCCCCTGGAGTTCGGGCGTGGTGCGCCAGGGCAGGCAGCAATAGGCGAGATCCGCAAGCGGATGGCCGAGCGTCGCCAGCTCCCAGTCGAGCACCGCGATCACGCGCGGCTCCGTCGGATGGAGGATGAGATTGCCCAGGCGATAGTCGCCATGGGCGATCGTGGTCTCGTCGGCGACGGCGGGATGGGCGGCAAGCCACGCCATCAGCCTGTCCATCGCCGGCTCGGGCTCCAGCGCCGCGGCGTGATACTGCTTGGTCCAGCGCTCTATCTGCCGGCCGACATAGTTCCCGGAACGGCCGAAGTCGCCGAGCCCGACGGCCGCCGGTTCGAGGTGATGCAGGCGGCCCAGCACCCGCGCCATGTCGAGAAATGCGGCCCGCCGGTGCGCCGCATCGACGCCGGGCATGGAGCGGTCGCCGTAGATCCGGCCCGGCAGGTAATCCATCACATAGAAGATGGTGCCGATGATCGCCGGATCGTCGCAGAAGTGCCTGACGCACGGCACCGGCACGTCGGTATCGATGAGCGCCTTCATGACCCGGTATTCGCGATCCACGGCATGGGCCGAAGGCAGGAGCTTGCCGCCCGGTTTCTTGCGCAGCACGTAGGCGCCGCCGGGCGTCTCCAGATGGAAGGTCGGGTTGGACTGCCCGCCCTGAAACTGGCGCACGACACAGCCGCGGTCGAAACCCGGCAGCAGGCCGGAGAGATAGCGCGTGAGCGCCGCTTCGTCGAAGCGGTGGTTCGGTAGCACCGGCACCAGAGTGGGGCCGGAGTCGACGGCGGCATCATCAGCCATGGGCACGCACCACGTTTGCGCCGGCCTTCACGATCAGCGCGTCGGCGGCGAGGATCCGATCGCCGGCGCAGATCAGCGGGTTGATCTCCATCTCGGCGATGGCTTCAGCCGCATCGGCCGCCAGCTCCGAGAACCGGCAGACGATCTCGGCAAGGCGCGGCACGTCGACAGCGGGCGCTCCGCGGAATCCATCGAGCAGCGCCGCGCCCTTGAGGCTGCGCAGCATGTCCATCGCCTCCGACGGCCCGACTGGCGCCAGCGCCAGCGCCGTGTCGCGCAGCACCTCGACGAAAACGCCGCCAAGCCCGACCACGACGAGCGGCCCGAATTGTGGGTCGTGGCGTGCGCCAACCATCACCTCGACGCCCTTCGGCACCATCGGCTGGACCACCACACCTTCGAACTGCGGCTTCGGCGTCAGGGCATCGATGGCCCGCATGATCTCGCCGAACGCCCGCTCGACCTCCATTG
This sequence comes from Xanthobacteraceae bacterium, assembly GCA_049651165.1. Classification (GTDB taxonomy): domain Bacteria; phylum Pseudomonadota; class Alphaproteobacteria; order Rhizobiales; family Xanthobacteraceae; genus 62-47. The sequence goes on from JBASBO010000122.1 coordinate 12,719, forward strand.
TGCTGCGGAGGCCGAGCTTGACGAGGCCGGCTTCGGTCTTGTGCAGGACATCCGGGCTCTCGCCCTTCAGAACCACGGGAAAACCCAGCTTCTCCGCAGCCGCATTCGCCGCGGCGACATCGTTCGTCAGGATGTCCTCGACGACCGGAATCCCGTAGAGGGCCATCACCTGTTTCGCCTCGCGCTCGGTGAGCGCCGCGCGCGGCACCTTCGCGAGCAGATTCTTCATCGCGGCCCCGGCGGCCGAAGGTGCGAGACGCCGCTCCGTGTCGCGACCGGCATGGCGCAGCCGGTTGCGCCGGTGCCAGGCCGCGATGGTCGCAAAGCAGCGATCCATGGAATGAAACAGCGCCAGGTGGGGATCGCTCTCGGTCTCGACCGAGCCGGGACCACCAAGCCATTCGGGCGCCCAGACGTTGCAGACGATCTTGCCGCTGGCTGCCGCCGCCTGGCTGAATATGGGCAGCCGGCTGGTCGCGGATTCATAGGCGTAGGCGTGCGATGTCACCATCGCGCCATAGGCGGGCTCCGCGAGCAGCGCGCCGGCGCAGGTGGCGAGGCCCTGCGCCGAGGCCATGACCTGCGCCGTCACATCGCATGGATTGCGGGTCGAACCGTATTCCGGCACCTGCTCGGCGAGCACGGCGGCGGCTTCCGGTCCCGGCTGCGGCAGCGATACGCCATGCAGTTCCGCCTTATCGGCGGCGATGATCGCGGCCCCGCCCGAGGTCGCGATCACGGCGACGCCCTCCGCCTTCGGCGCGCCCGCCTTGGCGAAGAAAGTGCTCGTCTCCACCAGCGCCTCGAGCTTGTCGACCTGAATCACGCCGGCCCGCGCGAAAGACGCGGCATAGGCCGCCTCGGAGCCGGCCAGCGAGCCGGTATGCGAGAGCGCAGCCCGCGCTCCTTCGTTGCCGGTCGCGATCTTGTACATGACAAGCGGCTTGTCGGCCTTCCACGCCAGCTCCGCCGCCGCCAGCATGCGCCTCGGATCGGCCATGCCCTCGAACAGGCAGGCAATCACGCGGCAATGAGGATCCTGAACCAGATAGGCGACGTGGTCGGCGACATCGACGTCGCACGAATTGCCGGCGGTCAGCACGTGACTGACCGACACGCCGCGCTCCACGGCCTGCGCCAGAGAGAAGCCGAGCGAACCGGACTGGCTGACGATGCCGATGGCGTGCGGCCGCAGCGGGCGGCGCTCCGGCATGGCGGAGAACGTGAGGCCGGCGCCCACGGCGTAGTTGACGAGCCCGATCGTGTTGGGTCCGACCAGGCGCATTCCGCCTCCTTGCGCGATCGCGACGAGACGCTCCTGCGCAGCCACATGTTCCGGCTTGCCGGTCTCGGCATAGCCGGCCGCGAGCACGATGATGGCGCCGACGCCACGGGCGGCGCACCGCTCTGCGATCGGCTGGACCGCCTCGCGCGCGGTCGCAATGACGACGCAGTCCGGCGTTTCCGGCAGGGCATCGATGCTGGCATAGCAGGGGCGGCCGCCAAGCTCCGCGTATTTTGCATTGATCTGGTAGAGCGGCCCGTCGAACGCCTTCATGTTGGCGACCACGCGGCTGCCGAAAGCATTCGGCCGATCGGAGACGCCGACCACGGCGACGCTCCGCGGCGCCACCAGGCGCACCATCTCCGCCCGCGTGTAAAGCGGGCGTTGCGGCTTGCGCGCATCCCTCATCGCGGCACCCTGCCTGCTCCGGGCATCGAACCTCCAATGCGCGGGGCCATTTTCCAATTCTTCAGCCCCGATCATTTCGTCTGATGAAATAGTCTTTCATAATCTTAGTCCGACTGCGACGACTGTAAAGCGGATTCGGGGACGAGGCTGGATTGCATTCGCGTCGCAGGACCATCCTTTCGCAAGCAGCGAGACGAGATCGCTGAAAGATGTGTCGAGCGAGGTTTGCACATCGATCACGGTCGGGGTGCGAGCGGCGAACGCCTCGGCAAAAGCCGCGGCAAGCTCGTCTGGACGTTCCATCCGGATGCCGCCGCAGCCCATCGCACGCGCCATTGCCGCGTGATCGAGATCGGCGAATTCCGTCGCGAACGAGCCACGTAAATATTTCGACCAACCGAGCTGATGGTTGTTAAAGGCGACGACCGTGATCGCGACATCGCTCTCGAACGCCGCCATGAGCCCGCTCATGATCACAGCAAAAGTTGCCGTCGCCGCACACCGCGACGACCGTTCTCTCGGGCTGGATCAGTTTGGCAGAAATTGCCGCGCGGATTGCGAAGCCCCACCGGCCCGGCACCCGCCGCCTGAGGGGCGCCTCATCCTGCCGCTCGGTTTTATCGCCGATCATGATGCGAATACATCGCTCGCCCCGATGTCGGGAGCCGTGCGAGCAGGATGCAGCCGCTTTCGGATTCGGTGATGTAGAGATTGCGGTTCTCGGGGCCGCCATAGGCCACGTTGGTGGTGGCAAGGCCCTCGCATGATCGGATGCGGTAGACCGGCTCGCCGATACGGTTGAACAGCCACACCGTTCCCAGTCCCGCGTGGGCAATAGCGAGATTGTCCTCGATATCCATCGCCAAACCGTCCGGGCCGCCGAGTCCTCCGGACAACTGAATGAAAATGCCAACCTTCGAGGTCGTGCCATCGGGCATCAGCGGAATTCGCCAGATGCAATTGCCGCGCGTCGCCGCCACATAAAGAACATGCTCCGCGCCGTTGAGGACAAGGCCGTTCGGGCTTGGGACGTTCCCGACGATCAAGTCGAGTTCGCCGGTCTTACGCAATCGATAAACACGTCCGGTCGGATCATGAAGCCCGGTCTGTCCCTGGTCGGTGAAATAGATATCGCCGTTGCTGGCGAAGACCAGATCGTTGACGCCCTTGAAGCGCTCGGACCAGCGACGATCGAGAATGGGAGTGACCTGCCCCGTATCGGGGTCGAGCCGCATCAACCCGTTGCGATAATCGGTGATGACGATGCGGCCGTCTTTCGCGATCTTCAAGCCGTTCGGTTCACCGTCATACTCGGTGACCAGCGTAAACGTACCGGATGGGTCGATCCGGAACACCCGGCCGTATGGGATATCGACGATATAGAGGTTGCCGTCGCGGTCGAATGATGGACCCTCAATGAAGGAATCCGTCGGCGAGCCGCGGCGGTTGACGATCGCCCATTCGTTGTTCGGTTCATTGCGGCGGAATTTGTCCGGCAGGCGGGCAAAAACAATCGTGTCGACGATCTCAGGCGGTGCGAACATGGCGCGACCCTTCAGGGGATATCGGTGGAATGCGCCGGCAGCCACATGGCGATCTCCGGAAAAAATGCCAGCAGCGCCAGCAGGACGAACATGATCAGATGAAAAGGAATAGTCCCCATGACCACGTCGCTGAGCTTCCCGCTCCAGATGCTCTGGATAACGAACAGGTTGATGCCGATCGGCGGCGATATCTGCCCCATCTCGATGAACAGGACCAGGATCACGCCAAACCAGATCGGATCGATGCCGTACTGAATGAGAACCGGGTAGAGCAGCGGCACGGTGATGACGATCATGCCCAGGCTTTCGACCAGACAGCCGAGAATGGTGTAGAGCACGAACAGCGCGAGGAAGAACTCCAGTTTCGACAGGTTGAGGCCGACCAGAAACTGGGTGATCTGCTCGCCGACGCCGGCATAGCTGATCGCATAGGAGAACGCGTAGGCCGCATAGACGATAAACAGGATGTTGCCGCAAACCCGCGTGGTGGTTTGCAGAGCGCGGTTGAAGATGACGAAATTGAATTCGCCACAGCACGCTGCCAGTATGATCGCCAGCACGCAACCGACGGCGGCGGCCTCGGTCGGGGTCACGAGGCCGGTATAGATGCTGCCGATGGTGCCGCCGATTAGTACGATGAACGGGACGACGTCGATGCAGGACGCGACGATCTCGCGCGCCGATGTCGCACCGGTGAGTTTCGGGCCGATACCAGGGCGGATGAAGCTGACGATTGCGATGTAAAGCATGAACATCGCCGTCAGCAACAGTCCAGGCATCACGCCAGCCATGAACAGTTTAGCGACCGATGTCTCGGTGAATGTTCCGTAGACGATCATCGCTATGCTTGGCGGGATCAGGATGCCGAGCGTTCCGCCGGCGGCGAGCGAACCGGCCGCCAGGCGCGGGTCGTATTTGCGGCGTTCCAGTTCGGGCAATGCAACCCGCCCGATCGATGCCGCGGTGGCGACGCTCGAACCGCTGATCGCCGCGAAGATCGCGCAGCCCGCGATGTTGGTTTGCAACAGCCCGCCGGGCAGCCATGCCACCAGCGCCGACAGACCGCGATAGACCCGCAGGCTGAGTCGACTTTCCTGAAGAATTTCGGCCATCAGGATGAAAAGCGGGATCGCGCTTAACGTAAAGCTGTTCATGCTGCCCCAACTGATCAGGCCGAGGCCCTTCAGTCCGGCCGGACCGACGTGGAGCAGCAGATACAGCAGCGAGGGAACGAGAATCGCGAACGGGATCGTCATGCCGAGGCACAACAGCCCGACAAACACCACCAGGATGAAAACAAGCTCGATGCCCGGAGTCATGTCGCGACACCCGTACGCAGGCGAGCGAGCTTGACGAGAATCGAGCGGATCAACGCCAGACACAGCAGCGCCATGCCGATGGCCATCGTACTTTGAGGAAGCCAGAGCGGAGTCTGTAGCGGCGTTGCGGCAACGTCCTCCGCGCGCCAGGAGTTCATGGTGAGGCGGATCAGCTGCCAGGTGACTGCGGCGGAGGCCGCCAGCGACATCAGGTCGAAAATCGCTTGCGTGACGAGCTGCGCCTTGCGGTTCAGCCGCATCTGGACCAGTTCGACACGGTGGAAAGCGCCATGCGCCTCCGCCACCGACATGCTGAGAAACGTCATGGCGACCAGAAGATAGCCGCCCACCTCATCGGTGATCTGAAGCGATGTATGGAAGACGTTGCGGGCGATCGCCTCCATGCTGATGAGGACGATCATCGCGATCAGGCAGATATTGCAGACGATCTCGGATATATTGTCGATAGCCGACGCGCCGGCGACCGGCACGTCGATACGGTGAGGCGCATCATCCAGCGTGAGATGAGGCTCCGGCATGGATTGTCTCCCCAAAGAACGATTGATCGACGCTCCCGATGACTATCTCCCAAGCGCGGCGCGCACTTGCTTGAGTGCGTTCACGGCCTCCGGACCTTTCGATTTGGCCCATTCCTCCCAGTATGCGGAGACGATCTTGGTGGCCTCGTCGATGTCTGCCTGCGTCGGCTCGGTAATGGTCATGCCGCCATCGGCGAACTTCTTGGTCAGGTCGCCTTCCTCGGAATCCATGGCCTTGGTGATCAGTGGAAGCTGGTCCGCGAACGCCTTGCGCAGCTTGGTCTGAATATCGGGCGACAGCTTGTCGAACCGCTCCTTGTTGGCGATGACGACGGAGTTGAAGTAGTTGATGCCGAGCCGGAAATTGAACTTCAGCATGTCACGCCAGATGTTGCCGCCGCCGGTATTCGCGGTGAGAACGCCATCGGCGACCGCGCGGTCGAGCGCCGACGGCACCTCGGGCGCGCCGATGGTGACAGGCACGCCGCCCGCGCGCTTGATGAATTCGCCCTGTTCGGGCGAGGTCACGCGGATCTTCTGACCCTTGAAATCCACGAGCGACGTCAGTTTGCTGCGCGAATACGCCACCTGATAGGGATAAAGGTACTGGCCGAGAACGACGAGGCCCTTCTTGGCGAATGCCTTTTCGAGGTGCGGCGTCATCACAGCCGCCGCCTTGTCGTACTCGTCTCGGTTGCGGATCAGCATCGGCAATCGTAGTACGCCGCCGATCGGTACGTTGCCGAGAAAGTATCCATCGTCGCCCATCTGAACGACATCGTCGCTGACCGCGGGCGTGATGTTGGTGGTGTTGATGGGAAGCGAGCCGCCGAGATGAAGGCGGATTTTCAATTCGCCGTTGGTGCTTTTCTCGACCTGCTCGATCGCGCTGTTAAGACCCTTGACCGCCGCGACCGTGGAAACCGCGTTGTAAACGTAGATATTCCAGCTTTCGGCGGCGTTGGCCACGGGTGATTGCAGCAAGGTCCCGGCTGCAATGAGCGCAGAAAATGTTGCGGCGCGACATCGTGTCATTTGCATCGCTGTTTCCTCCATCCCTGTTTTTCGTTGCCGCCAAACTACGTGCTGGGACAGCAGAGGAAAAGATCGGATGGAAAACATCACATACGTGATATCTAACTTCAATGCGCAGAACGTATTGCCGTTGCGCCGCGCTCTGTACTTGTATTCGGACTGTGAGTGGCGATTGGCCCGGCCGGTGGTCACGGAAGATTTTGCAGAGCGCTCAGCGCAGAAAGAGCAACGTTCTGATGGATACAAAACCTGCCGACGGCCCGCTGGGTGGCGTTCGGGTGGTCGATCTGACCAACGTCATCATGGGGCCGTTCGCGA
>JBASBO010000123.1:0-5553 GCA_049651165.1 Xanthobacteraceae bacterium
GTATGGGCCAGAGCCGCGGCATCGTCCGGATGCGCTGCAAGCTGCGTCATCAGGGCGCTGGTCTGGGTCACGAACAGGCCGAGCACCTCACGCTCCAGCGCGGGATCGGCGAGCGTCATCGCCCGCAGATGCACAACGTCGATCGGCTGGTCAGTCGCGGCGCGGTCGTCGGTCGCGGCGCCGGATGGCGGCGGCATAACTCAATCCTTCCGTCGGGAACGAACCCACAATCCGCCTGGGATAGTGAAATTTCCCTCGCCCAAATCCGCAAACCCGCAATGTGGTTAATCGTGGCGATCCCCGCCTGCCGCGATATCGACGCTAATTGGCCGTATTTGCGCCACAATCCGGCGACCGACACCGGGTTTTCCCACACTCTCCCTTATCCCCGCTCTATCCCCGGGTTCCCCGTTAACGATGATTAAGGATCGTTAAAATTGTATTAATCACATCCATTTCATTCGAGCCGCCAAGCCAATAGGATGTTTGGGGAAGTCGCGCACAAGCCGGGCGGTACGACACGGGATCCGGACCGCCATTGACCGTCGAGGGTCGCAAGCGCCCCTCCGGCCGGCATCCGTGCGAGGCTTCAGACGCGTAAACACAAGGCGTAGAGTAGCATGGCGAACAGTCCCAAGAAGGCTCTGGACCCCACCGAGGTTGCGCTTTCGGCGATTCAGGAAGCCCTGAACATGAGCGAGACGAAGGCCATGGACGATAGCGCCTCCGCCGCACCCGCCATCATCCCGCCGATCAATGTTGCGGAGCCCGGCCGCGGCGAGAACACGGCGCGCCCGTTCCCGGACGAACCGGGCGAGGAGCCGCGCTTTCCCCACCATGCGGCGAACGACGACCGCGAAACCATCGGCGAGATTCTGCAAGCGATCCAGAAGGGTCGGCCGGCGCGCAACATCTACACCTTCGCCACCATCTTCACCGTGGTCTGGCTGATCGGCGCGGGCTTGCTCGCCGTCACCTTCTACCCCTCGCTTCAGGCGCTGGGCCAGCAAGGCGGCGCGCTGGCGTTTGTCGGCCTCGCCTCGGTGCTGCTGGCGCCGGTGCTGCTGTTCTACTTCCTCGCCAGCCTGACGTGGCGCGGCCAGGAGTTGCGCATGATCGCGCAATCGATGGCGCAGGTGGCGATGCGGTTCTCCGAGCCGGAAACCGCGGCCAGCGATTCCATGGTGACCGTCGGTCAGGCGATCCGCCGCGAGGTCGCGGCGATGGGCGACGGCATGGAGCGCGCGATCGCGCGCGCCGGCGAGCTTGAAACACTGGTGGCCAACGAGGTCGCGGCGCTGGAGCGCGCCTATTCGGACAACGAGGTGCGCATCCGCGCGCTGCTTCAGGACATCGCGCATCAGCGCGACAACCTCGTCGGCCAGGCCGAACAGGTCCGCAGCGCCATCTCCGGCGTGCAGATCGACCTGCGCCACGATATCGCCCTCATCAGCGACGCCATCGCCTCGCGCGTCGACGAAGTCGCCAAGAGCATCACCAGCGCGCTCGAAGAACGCGGCGAGCACATCACGCGCGCGCTCGGCAGCGCCGGCGACAACATGATCCTCGCGCTCGGCGAGCGCGGCGGCGACCTGCTCGACCGCCTTGAGGAAGCCAGCGGCGAAACCACCCGCGCGGTGCTCGACGCCAGCGAGCGGCTGACCGCCAGCCTCAACTTCAAGACCGGCCACGTCCACGACGAGTTCGTCGACCTCGCCAACCGCGTCCACGACATGCTGAACGACCGGCTCGACCGCATCACCTCGGAGTTCGAGCAGAAGTCCGCCGCGATCGTCGACAGCATTTCCGACCGCACCGAGCAGCTTCACGACTCGCTGCGCAATTCCGGCGACTCGCTGCTGCTTGAGCTTGAACTGCGCGGCGGCGATATCACCAGCAAGATCGACGACGCCGGCAACCGGCTCGCCGATCGCATCCTGACCAGCGGCGACAAGGCCAGCGACGCGCTGGATTCCACCGTCAACGCGCTGGTGACCAAGGTCGTCAGCCAGACCGAAAGCGCGCACGACACGCTCAACCTCCAGATGAGCACGTTCGACGAGTTGATCCGCCAACAGGGCGCCGAACTCGCCGAGAGATTCGCACGCGACAGCAGCACGCTCGGCGCGCTGATTACGCGGCACATTTCCGAGTTCGACCGCACCGTGAAAACCTTCGGCGGCGAAGTCGTCGAGCGGCTGGGGCAGCGTACCAGCGACATCACCGAGAGCCTGAAGACCTACGTCGATACGTTCGACAGCCGCTTCACCTCCAACAGCGGCCAGATCACCGCGTCGCTCGATCAGCGCTTGCAGCAGTTCGAGGTTCAACTCGGCACCCGCGTCAGCACCCTCGACGGCGCGCTGGATTCCAAGATCCGCAATTTCGACGAGAGCCTCGACAGCCGCCTCAAGGCGCTGGAACAGAGCTTCGACACCCGCGCGCAGGCCGTCACCGACACCGTGGATTCGCGGCTCGGCGCGCTGTCGTCCTCGCTCACCAGCGGCACCAAGAAGGTGGTCGACACCATCGACGGCCGGCTCGGTCAATTGACGTCGTCGCTGAACGAAGGCGCCACGCAGGCGATCGGCGCCATCGATTCCAAGTTGACGGAACTGACATCGTCGCTGACCGGCGGCGCGTCGCAGACCCTCGACGAGATCGACAGCAGGCTGTCGCGCCTGACCTCGTCGCTGACCGAGGGCGCCTCGCAAACCCTCGACGAGATCGACACCAAGCTGTCGCGTCTCACCTCCTCGCTGACCGAGGGCGCGACCCAGGCGATCTACTCGATCGACTCGCGGCTGGCGCAACTTTCCTCGACGTTGAACGACGGCTCCACGCAGGCCGTCGAGGCCATCGATCAGCGCATCACACGCGTCACCGAGACCATCGAAGGCCGCACCGGACATCTGGCGGAAACCATCACCGCGCGCTTCCAGGCCATCCATCAAGGTCTGGAGAGCCGCGCCGGCGCGGTCGCCAGCGATATCGATACCCGGATCGCGCAGTTCGAGGACCTGCTCGGCTCGCGTATCGAAGCGGTCGCCGGCCGCATCGAGACCAGCGGCCGTCAGGCCAGCGATACGCTGATGGCGCGCGCCGAGGAACTGTCCACCAGCATCAAGTCGCACGTCGACGACGCAGAGCATTCGCTGACCAACCTGATGCTGAGCACCAGCGAAACCATCCAGAGCAGCGCGCGCAGCACGCAGCAGTCGCTGCTGTCGCTGTCGGCCGACATCACCACGCAGTTCAAGCAGGCATCGACGGAGGTCGAACAGACGGTCGGCACCGTCGGTTCGACAGCGGCCGCCGCCATCCGCGACAGCGCGCAGGACGCGCATGCCTCGCTGTTGACCATCTCCAGCGACACCGCGAGCCAGATCAAGTCGCTCACCGCAGATATCGAGCGCACGCTGACCACGGCGGGCAGCGCGACCGCGACCACGCTTCTCGGCGGCGCGCGCGAGGCGCAGAATGCTCTGACCAGCACGTCGGCCGATCTCGCCGCGCAGATGCAGTCGTTGACCCACACCATCGAGAGCAGCCTTTCGAACGTGGGATCGTCCACGGCGGCACTGCTGCTCACGGGGACGCGCGACGCCCAGTCCCTGCTGTCGGACGCATCGAGCGAAATCGAGCGCAACCTCAAGGAAGCCAGCAGCAACGCCGCCGACACAATGAACCTCAGCGCGCGCTCGGCGCAGGCCGCACTGCTCGCGATCACCGACCAGGTGTCGAGCCAGGTCAAATCGCTGTCCGCCGATCTCGAACAAAGCCTGTCGACGGTCGGCACCGCCGCCGTCGGCTCGGTTCTGGCGGGCGCGCAGGAGGCGCAGGCTACGCTGGTCGCGGCGTCAAGCCATGCGGCGGATCACGTCAAGTCGCTGTCCGCCGATGTCGAACGCACGCTGTCGATGGTCGGCGCGGACACCGCCGCGCAAATTCTGCGCAGCGCCGAGACGGCGCGGAGCGTGTTGAGCGGCACCACCGCCGACACCTCGGAGCAGATGAAGGCGCTGTCGGAAACGCTGGTGACGACGACATCCGACACCGTGGACCAGATCAGGACGCTGGCCGGCAGCATCGAGCAGTCGCTGGGCTCGGCGGCCGCCAACTCCGTCGAGGCCATCCAGAGCGGCGCGCTCTCGGCGCAGACCACGCTGGTCACCGCCGCCAACGACGCCAGCCTCAAGGCCAAGGCGACGGCGGCGGAGATCGAGCACGCTGTGCTCGGCGCCAGCGAGACGTTCGGCACGGTCTTGACCGGCAAGAGCGACGAGATCGTCAACTACATGACGCAGCAGACCGAGCGGCTGGCGCAGACGCTCGACAGCAAGCGCGGGTCGCTGGTCGAAACCATCGGCGGCAAGAGCAATCAGTTGATCGTCGATATCGAACGCGTCACCTCGGATGCGCTCAAATCGATCGAGAGTCGCGGCCTGAGCTTCTCGCAGTCGATCGCCACCAACGGCTCGACGGTGGCGCGCTCGATCACCGCCGCCGGCGAACTCGCCACCGGCGCGGTCAACAAATCGCTGAAGGACCTCGAACAGGCGTCGCGCGCCAGCATCGAGCAGTCGCGTCAGGTGTCGATGGCCGCGGTCACCGAGATGCAGGAAACCAGCAAGGTCCTGCGCACCGACACGGTGGCGCTGTTCGAACGGCTGCGCGAAGGCAATATCCTGTTGCAGGAAGTGCTGACCGGAGCGCACGACAATCTCAACTCGCTGGAGCGGGCATTGGTGAGCCGCGTGTCGGAATTCGTCACGGCGATCACCGATGTCAGCACCCGCAGCGGCAACGCCACGCAGAGCCTGGAAGACCAGTTGACGACCTTCCACGCCAAGACGGGCAAGGCGATCGAGGGGCTCTCCGCGCTGTCCGGCGAGTTCCAGGATCACGGCCGGGCGCTGATCGAGGCCGTCACCGCGATCGAGCACAGCAACAAGAGCACCGACAACTCCATCGCCGAACGCAAGGCGGCGCTGGATTCGCTGGTCAACACCATCGACCTGCGGACCGTCGATCTCGACCAGCGGCTGACGCGGTTCACGACGCTGCTCGACGAATCGCTCGCCGCCGCCGAGGAGCGCGCCCGCGACATCGCCCGCGTAGTGGCCGAAACCGCCGGCACCGGATCGGCCGCGATCACCCGGCAGTTCGAGGCAGTGCGAGCTGCCGCCGAGGAGCAGCGTCAGGCCACCGCCGAAACGCTCGGCTCACTCTATCAGCAGAGTTCGCAGGAGACGGAGGCGATCTTCCGGCAGTCCGCCGACAAGTTCGCCTCGATGGTGCAGGGCATGAAGCAGATGGCTTCGGAAATGCACCAGGAACTGGAGATGACGCGCGAGGAGCTTCGCCGCGGCGTGTTCGAACTGCCGCAGGAAGCGGCCGAGAACACCGCGCAGATGCGCAAGGTGATCGTCGATCAGATCGAGGCGCTGGCCGAATTGAACCGCATCGTGGCGCGCCACGGCCGCGGGCTCGACGTGGCGGGCACCGATCGCGCGCAGGCTTCGCGCCGGGACGAGCCGCAGATGGCTGCAG
>JBASBO010000124.1:0-3568 GCA_049651165.1 Xanthobacteraceae bacterium
CTGCACAGGCGCCGGCGCGCGCGGTCACCACCTATCTGTCGGACGCCAAGTACACGCTGCGCTCCGGAATCGCTGAGGGGCGCATGGTGTTCCTCGGCGTCGGCGGCACCATCGACGGCAAGGTCAATCCGATCCTCACCGCCGTCGAGGGGCAGGTGGTGCAGGTGACCCTGATCAACGGCGAGGGCACCGAGCATGACATCGTCTTCCCGGATCAGGATGCCCGCTCGCCCCGCGTCATCAGCAAGGGCGCCAGCACCAGCATCGTGTTCCGCGCCGGCAAGGCCGGCGACTTCCTCTACTTCTGCGACGTGCCCGGCCACCGCCTGGCCGGCATGGAAGGGCAGTTCCTGGTGACGGCGACGCCATCGGCCGAGGTCACGGTGGAGGCCGATATCTCGCGGCCGCCGACCGACCTGCCGCCGCCGATCGGCAAACGCGATCCGAAAACGGTGCGCCTCGATCTGTTCACCGTCGAGATGGAGGGCCGCCTCGCCGAAGGCACGACCTTCGGTTACTGGACCTTCAACGGCAAGGTGCCGGGGCCGTTCGTTCGGGTACGGGTCGGCGACACCGTCGACGTACATCTGAAGAACGCGGCCGACAGCAACATGATCCACTCGGTCGATTTCCATGCCGCCACCGGTCCGGGCGGCGGCGCGGCGGCCTTGCAGGTCGATCCCGGCAAGGAAAAGTCGATGACGTTCAAGGTGCTGAAGCCGGGCCTCTATGTCTATCACTGCGCCACGCCGATGGTGGCCGAGCATATCGCCAACGGCATGTACGGCCTCATTCTGGTCGAGCCGGAGGAAGGTCTGCCGCCGGTCGATCACGAGTTCTATCTCATGCAGGGCGAGATCTACACCGATGCGGCTTACGGCCAGCACGGCAGCCAGGAGTTCAGCGTGGAGAAGCTGTTGGCCGAGAAGCCGGAGTACTTCGTGTTCAACGGCTCGGTCGGCGCCCTCACCAAGCTGCACCCGCTGCACGCGAAGGTGGGCGAGACGGTGCGGCTCTACTTCGGCGTCGGCGGCCCGAACTTCACCTCGTCGTTCCACGTCATCGGCGAGATCTTCGACAAGGTCTACAACCTTGGTGGCGTGATGTCGCAGCCGCTCGAAGGCATCCAGACGGTGACGGTGCCGCCGGGAGGCGCGGTCATCACCGAGTTCAAGCTCGACGTGCCGGGTGGCTACACCATCGTCGATCACGCCCTGTCGCGCGCCGAGCGCGGCCTCGCCGGAATGCTGGTGGTGGAGGGCGAGCCCAATCCCGACATCTACAACGGCGTGGTCGAGCCGGGGATGGGGCACTGAGGCAATAGGTTATCTTCCGACACGAAAGCCGGGCGCGATCGACGATCGCGCCCGGCTTTTCAGTTCAGTCGGCTATAAACGGGCGGCGCGGAGTCGATCTCGCGCCATCCCGGATCAGCCCTGCTTGCCGTAGTCGTAAAACCCTCTGCCGCTCTTGCGGCCGAGGTGACCGGCGGCGACCATCTCCTTGAGCAGCGGCGCGGCGCGATATTTTGGATCCTCGAAGCCGTCGTAAAACACCTCCATCACCGACAGCATGGTGTCGAGACCGATCATGTCCGCGAGCGCCAGCGGCCCGATCGGGTGGTTGCAGCCGAGCTTCATGCCGGCGTCGATGTCCTCGGCGCTGGCAATGCCTTCCTGCAACGCGAAGATCGCCTCGTTAATCATCGGACACAGGATGCGGTTGACGGCGAAGCCGGGGCTGTTCTTGGCGGTGATCGCCACCTTGCCGATGCGCCGGGCGAATTCCACCGCCTTGGCGTGGGTGTCGTCGGAGGTCTGCAAGCCGCGGATCAGTTCCAAAAGCGCCATCAGCGGCACCGGGTTGAAGAAGTGCATCCCGATGAAGCGATCGGGACGGTCGGTCGCCGCCGCCAGCTTGGTGATCGAGATCGACGAGGTGTTGGTGGCGACCAGCGCGCGCGGTTGCAGGGTCGCGCACAGGTCCTTGAGAATTTTGACCTTGAGATCCTCGTTCTCGGTAGCGGCCTCGATCACCAGATCGCAAGCGTTGAGCTTCGCCTTGTCGGTGGTGCCGGTGACGCGCTTGAGCGCCGCCGCGCGCTCGGCCTCGCTCATCTTCTGCTTGTTGACGAGGCGCTCCAGGCTTTTTTCGATCACCGAGGTGCCGCGCCCCACCGCCGCATCCGAGATGTCCGTCATGACGACGCTCAGCCCGGCCGCCGCGCAGACCTGCGCGATGCCGTTGCCCATGGTGCCGGCGCCGATGATGCCAACGGATTCGATCATGGTTGTCCTTTGCTCCTGTCGCGCCCGCGCGCGACTGTCGCGGGCGGCGTGTTCCGATGGCGCAATCGTTAGCAGAGCGGGCGGGCGGGAGCAAAGCGGCTGGACGGCAAGATATTCGCCATCCCGGCCATCACTGATCGCTACGGATCGAGTTCGGTGTCCCAATAGAGATAGTCGAGCCAGCTTTCGTGCAGGTAGTTCGGCGGGAACAGGCGGCCGTTGCGGTGGAGCTGATGCACGGTGGGCGCGAACGGCGTCTGCCGGGGATACATGTTGGCCTGCGCGGTGGTGAGGTTGCCCTTCTTGAGGTTGCACGGCGAGCACGCCGCCACGACGTTTTCCCATGTCGTCTGCCCGCCCTTGGAGCGCGGCACGATGTGGTCGAAGGTCAGGTCCTCGTGCGAGGCGCAATACTGGCAGGTGAACCTGTCGCGCAGGAAGACGTTGAAGCGGGTGAACGCGGGGTGCGTGGTCGGCTTGACGAAGGACTTCAGCGACACCACGCTCGGCAGCTGCATCTCGAACGAGGGGCTGTGGACCGCGTGGTCGTAGTGTTCCACGATGTTGACGCGGTCGAGGAACACCGCCTTGATCGCGTCCTGCCACGACCATAGCGAGAGAGGGTAGTAACTCAGTGGCCGGAAGTCCGCGTTGAGGACCAGGACCGGCCAACCGCCTTGTGAGACATGTGCGTTCAAGTAACGCTCCCGGCCTCCTTGTCGGCTGCGACGCAGCGTGAACGCTGCATACTACAGTCACCGTGACGGCGTTGTGAAGGGTTTTGCCCGCGCCGCCCTCTTGTTGCGCGCGATCTTCTTCTCGCGGGGTGTTGGCGGCTGAGCCTGATCGGCGAGCACGCCCTCGCGCGACTTCACCACCTTGTAATAGGCCCACCACAGATGCGCCGCCGCGCCGCGCGCCGGCCGCCAAGGCTCGGCGATCGGCCCCATCTCTTTGGCGGTCGGCCGCTGGTCGAGGCCAAGCCCGATCCGGATCGCCTCCTGCACCGCGAGGTCGCCGGCCGGCCAGGCGTCGCCGTGGCCGAGGCAGAACAGCAGGTAGATGTCGGCGGTCCACGGGCCGATGCCGTGCAGCGCCGTCAGCGTGTGGTGGGCGGCGTCGGCGTCCTCCTCGGCCAGCACGTCGAGGTTGAGCCGTTCGCTGGCGAGTTCCGCCGCTATCGCCTTCAGCGTCTTGATCTTCGCCGCCGACAGCCCGAGCCGCCCCAGCCGGTCGGTACGCGCCCGGCGGATCGCGTCGTGGTGGAACGGGTCGTAAGC
>JBASBO010000125.1:0-5378 GCA_049651165.1 Xanthobacteraceae bacterium
CTGTCGCTCAACCCGATCGGCGGGCTCAGCAGCCTCGTCGCCGATATTGCGGCGCGCGGCACCCCGCGCGGCCACGCGGACAATCGCGAGGGCCGCGAGGGCGGCGGCACCCGTGCCACAGCCTCGGGAAAAAATGCCACACCGCCGCGATTCCGCCGTCAAGACTCCTAAACCGGGCGTGACCTCGGCCGTGGTCCCCGCTATACAGCCGGCGCAGTCGGGACCTTCGGTTTTGCGCGAGGTGCCATGACGGCGGCGTCGCATACACTGTGACGCGCCGCGCCGATTCGCGGTTTTACGGATGTGAGAGCGGACCTGACCAGCCGATGCCGATAACCATTCTCGATCTTGTGCTGCTCGCGGTGATGCTTGTCTCGGGCCTGCTGGCGATGGTCCGTGGCTTCATGCGCGAGGTCCTGTCGATCGCCGCCTGGGGCACCGCAGCTCTAGTGACGCTATATTCCTATCAAAAGCTGCTGCCGACCGCGAAAATCTACATCGCCAGCGACACCCTCGCCAGCATCGCGGTGATCGCCGGCGTCTTCATCGCCACCCTGATCGTGGTGTCGATCATCACCGTTCGCATCTCCGACATGATCCTGGATTCCCGGATCGGGGCGCTGGACCGCACCCTCGGCTTCCTGTTCGGGCTGGCCCGCGGCCTGCTGATCGTCGTGGTGGCGTTCCTGTTCTTCGCCTGGCTGGTCCCGGCCAAGCAGCAGCCGGACTGGGTGTCCGGCGCCAAATCGCTGACCATGCTGCAATCGACCGGCGACTGGCTGATGTCGCTCTTGCCGGACGACCCCGAGAACACCATCTTGAAACGGTTCAAGAAGACCAAGCCCGAGGACGAACAGACCGACGCCGAGCCCGCCAGTCCCGGCTCCAGCGACGGGTATTCGAAACCGGCGCGGGACAGCCTGAAACAATTGATCGACGGCAAGCCCGCGAGCAGGTAGTTATCTTGAGCGGGGGATCCGGTCCCTCGAAAGTGAGGCGCGATGGACGAGATGCAGACCCCTCCGCAACCTGCCGCCGCCGCTCCCCCGTCCGATCTCTCCCAACACGATGACGCCTTGCGCGAAAAATGCGGCGTCTTCGGCATCTTCGGCCATCCCGACGCCGCCACCATCACTGCGCTTGGGCTCCATGCCCTCCAGCATCGCGGTCAGGAAGCCGCCGGCATCGTCTCCTTCGATGGCGAGCGATTTCATTCGGAGCGTCGGCTCGGTCTGGTCGGCGATACCTTCTCCCGCCGCGACGTGATCGAGCGCCTGCCCGGCACCTCGGCTATCGGCCACACCCGCTATTCGACCACAGGCGAAACCATCCTGCGCAACGTGCAGCCGCTGTTCGCCGAACTCAACGCCGGCGGCTTCGCGGTCGCCCATAACGGCAACCTCACCAACGGCCTGACGCTGCGGCGCGACCTCGTGCGTGGCGGCGCCATGATGCAGTCCACCACCGACACCGAGGTGATCCTGCATCTGGTCGCCCACTCCAAGCGCAACCGCTTCATCGACCGCTACATCGAGGCGCTGCGTGCGATCGAAGGCGCTTACGCGCTGGTGTCGCTCACCAACAAGAAGCTGATCGGCGCCCGCGATCCGCTCGGCATCCGTCCGCTGGTCCTGGGCGAACTAGATGGCAGCCCGATCCTCGCCTCGGAGACCTGCGCGCTCGACATCATCGGCGCGAAATACGTCCGCGATATCGAGCCCGGCGAAGTCATCGTGTTCGACGACCACGGCGTGCAGAGCCACAAGCCGTTCCCACAGATGGCATCGCGCCCGTGCATCTTCGAGTACATCTATTTCGCCCGGCCGGATTCGGTGGTCGGCGGCCGTTCGGTCTACGAGGTGCGCAAGGCGATGGGCGCGCAACTCGCGCGCGAGAGCCATGTCGATGCCGACGTCGTCGTCCCGGTGCCGGATTCCGGCGTCCCCGCCGCGCTCGGCTACAGTCGGACCTCCGGCATTCCTTACGAACTCGGCATCATCCGCAACCACTATGTCGGCCGCACCTTCATCCAGCCGACCCAGAGCGTGCGCGAACTTGGCGTCCGCATGAAGCATTCCGCCAACCGCGCCGCCATCGAGGGCAAGCGTATCGTCCTGATCGACGACAGCCTGGTGCGCGGCACCACCTCGAAGAAGATCGTCAAGATGATGCGCGACGGCGGCGCCCGGGAGGTTCACTTCCGCATCGCCTCACCGCCGATCACCCACCCGGATTACTACGGCATCGACACGCCCGACCGCGCCGGACTTTTGGCGGCGAACCATACGCTGGACGAGATGCGCGCCATCATCGGCGCGGACTCGCTGGCGTTCCTGTCGGTGGACGGCATCTACCGCGCCATGGGCGAACCGGGCCGCGACCCGGCGCACCCAAAATTCACCGATCACTGTTTCACCGGCGACTACCCGACGCCGCTCACCGACCTCAGCCACACCGAGGCGCAGCCGCGGCAGTTGTCGCTGCTGGCGGAAGCGAGCTGAGCGATCACAGCGCAAGCGTCATGAAAGCGGCGTCCGCGCCGTAGCTGCGGAGTTTGTCCGCCAGCGCCGGCGCGTCCATCGGGCGAAAGCCGAAGCGCCGCCAGAAGCCGGCGGAGCCGTTCACCGCCACCAGCGATATCGTCGGCAGCCTTTCGGCGCGGGCCTGCCGTGTCAGCCGCGCGACAACGTCCGACGCCGCGCCACGTCCTCTCAAGGCCGGAAGCAGCGCCACATCGTGCAGATAGAAGGTGTCGGGCGCTTGCGGCAACGCACCGAGGCGGGCGTTAAGATGCGGCGGCGCGCCTGAACGCCACGGATGGCTGACGGCATAGCCCAGCAGGCCGTCGCCGCCCGCGAACACCAGACAGCCCGCCGGGTAGAGTCGCAGCCGCTCGTCGAACACCGTCACATCTTCAGGATAGGCGGGATGCACGGCATCGGCGATGGCCGCGACGGCGGTCCTGTCGCCGGCGCGCATCGGTCGCCATTGCCCTTTGGCTTCGAGAGATAATTCAGGCATAACCCCGCCGACCGCCCGTTCCTGCATCCTCCTAGCATAAAGCGCCTCGCCCATGACAAAACCCCTCGCCTCCCGCATCGCCCTTGTCACCGGCGCTTCACGCGGCATCGGCCATGCGACCGCGCTGGCGCTGGCGCGGGCCGGCGCGCATGTCGTCGCGGTCGCCCGCACCCAGGGCGCGCTTGAGGAACTCGACGACGCCATCCGCGCCGAGGGCGGCAGCGCCACGCTGGTGCCGCTCAACATGACCGACTCCGACGGCATCGCCCGGCTCGGGGCGGCACTCAACGAGCGCCATGGCAAGCTCGATATTCTGGTCGGCAATGCCGGTATCGCCGGGCCGTCGTCGCCGCTCGGTCATATCGACCTGAAGCCGTGGACCGACGTGATCGCCGTCAACGTCACCGCGAATTTCCAGTTGATCCGCTGCATGGAGCCGCTGCTGCGCCAGTCCGACGCCGGACGCGCGGTGTTCGTCACCTCGGGCATAGCCCACAAGGCCAACGCCTATCTCGGCCCCTACGCCGCCTCCAAGGCCGCGCTCGATACGCTGGTGCGGGTGTGGGCGGCGGAGACGGCGATCACCCCGATCCGCGTCAACCTGTTCAGTCCGGGTCCGATCCGCACCCGGATGCGCGCGCAGGTGTTTCCCGGCGAGGATCCGATGACGCTCGACACCCCGGAGCAGGCCGCGGAGTTCATCGTGCCGATGTGCGCGCCGCAATGGACGGCAAGCGGCAAGCTCTATCACTACCCCTCGCGCGCGCTGATGGATTTTTGCGAGCCGCTCACCATCACCGCCGCCGGCTGAGCACGGCCCCGCGCGGGCCGCTCGTTCAGGACGGACGCTTGCGCTTGTGCGCGAACGGGT
The DNA here is from genome assembly GCA_049651165.1 of Xanthobacteraceae bacterium. Classification (GTDB taxonomy): domain Bacteria; phylum Pseudomonadota; class Alphaproteobacteria; order Rhizobiales; family Xanthobacteraceae; genus 62-47. Next base: position 3,893 of record JBASBO010000125.1, read on the forward strand.
TCGCCTTCTCGCGCAACGTGATGCGGATCGGCGTGCCGGGCAGATCGAACGTCTCGCGAATGCCGTTGACGAGATAGCGCAGATACGACTCTGGCACCGCGTCGGCGCGCGAGCAGAACAGCACGAAGCTTGGCGGCCGCCCCTTGGTCTGGGTGATGTAGTTGAGCTTCAGCCGCCGGCCCGACACCGCCGGCGGCGGATTGGCAGCGATCGCCTGCTCGAACCAGCGGTTCAGCGCGCTGGTGGAAATGCGGCGATTCCACACCGCATAGGCATTCTCGATCGCGGCCATCAGGCGGTCGATGCCCTCGCCCATCAGCCCCGACACCGCGACGATCGGCACGCCCCTCACCTGCGGCAGCCAGTGATCGGCCTCCGCGCGCAGCGCCGCCACCTGATTGGCCTTCGCGCCCATCAGGTCCCACTTGTTGACCGCGATCACCAGCGCGCGGCCCTCGCGCTCGATCAGGTCGGCGATGCGCAGGTCCTGCTCCTCGAACTTGCTCCGCGCGTCCAGCATCAGCACCACGACTTCGGCGAAGCGCACCGCACGCAGCGCATCCGCCACCGACAGCTTTTCAAGCTTCTCCTCGATGCGCGATCGACGGCGCAGACCGGCGGTATCGAACACGCGGAACGGCCGGCCCTTGAAGTCGATCTCGACCGAAATGGAATCGCGCGTGGTGCCGGCCTCGGGGCTGGTGAGCAGCCGCTCCTCGCCGAGCAGGCGGTTGATCATGGTCGACTTGCCAGCGTTGGGCCGGCCGACGATGGCGACGCGGATCGGGCGCGAATCCGACTTGTCCTCGTCGTCGGCGCGCGCCTCGTCATCATCGTCGGCGGCGTCATCCGGCATCACCGCGCGCAGCGCGTCGTAGAGTTCGCTCAAGCCTTCGCCGTGTTCGGCGGACACCCGAACCGGATCGCCGAGCCCGAGCGCGTAGGCTTCCATCGCGCCGATATCGCCGTGCCGGCCCTCGCTCTTGTTGGCGAGCAGCACCACCGGCTTGCCGGCGCGCCGGGCAAGATCCGCGAACGTCCGGTCGGTCGGCGTCAAGCCGATCCGCGCATCGATGACGAACAGCAGCGCGTCGGCGGCAGCGATCGCGGCCTCGGTCTGCTCCTGCATCCGCGCCGTCAGCGAGCCGCGCGGTCCTTGGTCGAGGCCGGCAGTGTCGATAATGGTGAACGACAGATCGCCAAGCCGCCCTTGCCCTTCGCGACGGTCGCGGGTGACGCCGGGCTGGTCGTCGACCAGCGCCAGCTTCTGCCCCACCAGCCGGTTGAACAGCGTCGACTTGCCGACATTGGGCCGGCCGATGATGGCGAATGTAAAAGACATCGTCGTCCCGTTCGCCCAGCGGCGAGGTTATGTCAATGCACGGACGGCGCGACCGGAATGAATAGTTATCAGCGCTGGAAACTGCCGCTCGGCAACGGCGCCGGGAACGGACTGCCGGTCGCCGGCGCAGGCGCCGCTTGCGGC
>JBASBO010000126.1:0-4921 GCA_049651165.1 Xanthobacteraceae bacterium
GTCGATATCCGCAAGCTGCCGATGCGGTTCGAATGGGTCGCGTGCGAAGGCCCGTGCCGCGGCTGGGTCAGCGCGACCGGCGTCATCACGGCGGAAACGCCGAAGGCGTTCGAGGCGTTCGCGCGCGGCCACGATCTTGCCGGAGTTACCGTGGTGCTCGATTCGACCGGCGGCTCGGTGAACGACGCGATCGCGCTCGGCCGCAAGTGGCGGGCGCTCGGCGTGCTGACCACGGTCGGGGCGACCGTCGACAGTCCGGGCTCGGCGACCGGGCTTGCCGCCGTGGCTTCGGATGCCTCGTGCGAATCGATGTGCGTGTTCCTGCTGCTGTCCGGCAAGGTGCGCTACGTGCCGCCCGGCGCGCGGGTGCGCGTGCATCAGATCTGGATGGGCGACCGGGCCGAAGACGCCCGCGCGGCGAGCTACACCGCGCAGGATCTGATGATCGTCGAGCGCGATATCGGCCGGCTCGCCAAATACACCTTCGAGATGGGCGGCACCGGCGATCTCCTGGAATTGGCGCTGGGGGTGCCACCGTGGGAAGCCCTGCACGAATTGTCGCCGGCCGAACTGCTGCGGACCAACGTCGTCACCACCGATGCGGTGGCGGACGTGTTCCCGCGACTGAGGGATGATTCGACGCCGGTGGCGCGCCTGCCCGGAAAGCCGGTTCAGGACCGCATCGTGAGCGGCGTGACGTTGAGCGGCAGGCTATCGGGGGAGCCGGCTCTGGTGCCGGTCGGGGCGACGACCCGTACGGCGGAAGCAGCGACGCCGGCCTCACCGGTGAAAGGCACGGCTTCGCCGGGGGCGGCATCCCGGCCATAGGCTGGAAATGTCACCCGGCGGCGTCGGAAAGCTGGGTTTCGGGAGTAGGCGAGGCAGCGGTCCCGGTGGTTTTGGCTTCGATCTGGCCGATGGCGTCAACCACGGCGTCGAACGTCAGCATGGTCGAGGCGTGGCGCGCCTTGTAGTCCCGCACCGGCTCCAGCACCGCGATCTCCGCCCACTTGCCGGTCGGGGGCGCGCCGTTTTCTTTCAGCATCCGGCGGACGGTCTCGCGCAGGTCGCGCAGTTCGCTCGCCGTTGAGCCGATAACGTGTTGGGCCATGATCGAGGACGACGCCTGGCCGAGCGCGCAGGCTTTTACCTCGTGGGCGAAATCGGTCACCACCGGGCCGTCCATCTTCAGGTCGACCTTGACGGTCGAGCCGCAGAGCTTGGAATGGGCGGTGGCGGTGGCGTCGGGATCGGGCAGGCGGCCCAGCCTTGGAATGTTCCCGGCGAGCGCGATGATGCGCTTGTTATAGACGTCGTTGAGCATGGCGTTCGAAGCCCGGACTTGCACCGATCGAACCTGCGCCGGCGGGATTAAGCGTCGCTTGCGATCGGTCGCTCCGGTATTCCGCCCTTGGCGGTCCGGTTCATCACCCTATATAAGGATTGAAACGAGAAAATACAGTCTCGTCGGCTTCCGCTATTTATTGCGTTTGAGAAACGGCGGCGGCCTCTCAGCATGGTGGGGACTCAGGCGTCCGGCGGTTTGCCGCCCCCGTCTGCCCGGTGACACTCCGGCCCCCAAAAGGCCGGTCGAACGGAGTGAAGATGGACGCATTGATCAAACCGCTGCGGGCGGGCAAAGCCGCCGACGACCGGATTTCCGCTTCGGAGACGACCGAGGCGCGGTCCGCCGCCCTTCGCGCGCCGGAAGGGCGCCCGGCCCAGTTGGACCCCTCGGATTATCTTGACGCAGCCATTCGTCCCGATCAGGTCCGGCCGACCCGTGGTGAGGCCGAGGAGGCGGTGAAGACGCTGCTCGCCTATATCGGGGAGAACCCGGAGCGCGAGGGCCTGGTGGACACGCCGCGCCGGGTGGTCGAAGCCTACGACGAACTGTTTCAGGGCTATCAGCAGTGCCCGGCCGAGGTGCTCAACCGCACCTTCGGCGAAACCGCCGGCTACGACGATTTCGTTCTGGTTCGGGACATCCCGTTCACGTCGCATTGCGAGCATCATGTGATGCCGTTCTACGGCAACGCGCATATCGCCTATGTGCCGGTGGAGCGGGTGGTGGGCCTGTCCAAGCTGGCGCGGCTGGTCGATATTTTCGCGCACCGGCTCCAGACCCAGGAGCACCTGACAGCGCAGGTGGCGGCGGTGATCGACGACGTGCTGAAGCCGCGCGGCGTGGCGGTGATGATCGAGGCCGAGCATACCTGCATGTCGGTGCGCGGCGTGCGCAAGCATGGCGCCTCGACCCTGACCACGCGATTCACGGGTATCTTCCGCGACAATGCCGCCGAGCAGGCGCGCTTCATGTCGGTGGTGCGCGGGCCGCAGCGCTGACGTCGGACTGGCACCACCATCACCTTCGTGCAGCGGCAAAAATGCGTGCTGGATCAAGGATTAGCGCGATAATTCCGATGCGGTGTGAAGCATCGTCGGGTCGCCATCGTGTCCAAGGCTCGCGACGGAGTCGCGCCCGTTCAGACGTCAATTGAAGCATGAAGAATTTCGTATATCCATCTGATTATAAAGTATTTGAACCTTCATTGTGAATTCCTCAAGGGAGCCGTCAATGTCCGCCGCCAGCAGCGAGACTGAAGAAGGCTTGCGGCTCGCGCCGAAGTTCGACTCCGCCGGGCTCGTCACCTGCGTCGCCACCGATGCTGCGACCGGTGAGGTGCTGATGGTCGCCTATATGAACGACGAGGCGTTGCGGCGGACCATCGCCAGCGGCGAGGCGTGGTACTACAGCCGCTCCCGCGCCGCGCTGTGGCGCAAGGGCGAAACCTCGGGCCACGTCCAGCGCGTGGTCGAGTTGCGCGTCGATTGCGATCAGGACGCCATCTGGATCCGCGTCGCGCAACAGGGCGGGGCGGCCTGCCATACCGGCCGGCGCTCGTGCTTCTATCGCGCCGCCGTGCCGGACGGCGACGGCGCGCTGACCTTCGTCGATGCCGACAAGGTGTTCGATCCCGGCCAGGTCTACGGCAAATCCTCCTGATGGCACGTTCGCCGCCGGGGCCGATTTCGTCGGCTTAACCGGCCATTAACCATGATCGCGCAGGGTCGTTGCGATCGGCAATCGCGGCGTCGTGTGGGACGGCAGCCGCGTTGGCCGGCGCTATTGCCGGGCGCATCCGAAGCTTTGCGCCGGATGCGTCCATGTCGCGGGGGAGCCATGTCGGTCGATGCCGCAAGCGCCATGGCGTCCGCCTCCGGCACGCAGCGCAGTCGCGTGACCGGAGCGATCCAGCAGGCGGCGGCGGCCACCGGCACCAGCTTCGACTATCTGCTGGCGACCGCGCGGATGGAATCCAATCTCGATCCGCGCGCGGTGGCGACGACCTCGTCGGCGCGCGGCCTGTTCCAGTTCATCGACCAGACCTGGCTCGGCACCGTCAAGGAAGCCGGCGCGGCGCTGGGCTATGGCCAATACGCCGACGCCATCACCCGTTCGTCCTCCGGCGGCTATTCGGTGAGCGATCCGGCGATGCGCAAGGCGATCCTCGACCTGCGCAACGATCCCGCCGCCAGCGCCGCGATGGCCGGCGTGCTGACCCATTCCAACAGCTTCAAGCTGATCGGCAGCATCGGCCGGCGGCCGACCGACGCCGAGCTTTACATGGCGCACTTCATGGGCGTCGGCGGCGCGGCGAAGCTCATCACCAGCGCGGAGAGCAGCCCCGGCGTCAGCGGCGCGCAACTGTTTCCCAACGCGGCCGCCGCCAATCGCCCGATCTTCTACGATCGCGACGGCCGCGCCCGCAGCGTGTCCGAAGTCTATGCGGTGCTGTCGTCGCGCTACGGCAAGGCGGCGCGCCTCGACGCGCGGGGCACTGCGGTGGCATCTGCCAACGCCGTGCCGGCAACCGCTGCTGCGGCGTTCGCGCCGATCGACAACGCCGCTTATCTGTCCAGCTTCCCGGATGCCCGCGGGGTCAGGCCTGCGTCGGCAACGCAGCCGACGCAGGATATGTCGTTCCGCACGCTGTTCCAGACCGGCGCGCGCGCGGAGCCGGTGTCGTCCGCCGTGCAGCAACTGTGGGCCAATGGCCCAGCGTCGGACGCCTTGCACGCGACGCCTGAGTTGCATCGGCCGCGTCCGTTCGACCTGTTCAGCGATCGCGCCGGCGTTTTCAGCGGCTAGGTCCGTCGAAGCCGCGTCGCAGGCGCGCGACAGCAATTTCCATCCTTAACAAAACCTCAACCGGCGCAGGCGGTTATGGTGAACCCTTTGTTAAGCGTCATGGTTTATTTTGTCTGACAGTGGCATCGCCTTCGCGTGTCGTCCTGTTGCGTCAAGCCGGAACAAGCATGATCGTTCGGCAGTTCATTTCCTGGGTTCGCACCGCACCCGCCGGCGAGCGCGCGGAAGCAACACGATCGCTCGCCCGCGCCTGGCTGATTTCCGATTTGTCCGAAGACGATCGCGCCGCCGCCGAAGGCGCGCTGCTGATGCTGCTCGACGATGCGTCGCCGCTGGTGCGCCGCGCCATGGCCGACGTATTCGCCCGCAGCGCCGACGCGCCGGCCGCCATCGTTCAGGCTCTGGCGCTGGACCAGCCGTCGGTGGCGCTGCCGATCCTCGAACATTCGCCGCTGCTGATCGACGCCGATCTGGTCGATCTGGTCGCGACCGGCAACTCCGAGACGCAATGCGCGATCGCGCGCCGCGCCGCGCTGCCGGCGCCAGTCTGCGCCGCCATCGCCGAGGTCGGTTCGCCCGCCGCCGCCCTCGAACTGATTGAAAATCCTCACGCGGTGCTGGCGCCGTTTTCCTGGGACCGCATCATCGAGCGGCACGGCCATCTCGCCGCCATTCGCGAGTCGATGCTGGCGCTCGACGATCTGCCGCCGGCGACGCGGTTGACGCTGGCCGCGAAACTCTCCGAGACGCTGACGCAGTTCGTGGTGG
>JBASBO010000127.1:0-9161 GCA_049651165.1 Xanthobacteraceae bacterium
CCTCGCCTCGCTGCGGTCGGACATCGCGCGGGCGACCAGGGGCTCGGGCTGACCCGACGCGCGGTTCCCGCACGCCGTTATATCAGTTGGAATATAGTGCCATCGGCGCTATCGTTTCGATAGCCCGCGCCCGCGGTCACGTTGTCGGCATCGACGAACCGGGCGCGTGTATCGTGATATACAGAAAAATATAACGAGACGGCGCGTCCGCTTGATTGCGCCCGCTTCATGTCAGGGAGAACAGCCAAATGAGCGACTACAGACTGCTGATCGACGGCAAGATGGTGGACGGCGATCTCAAGATGCCGGTGGTCAATCCGGCCACCGAGGACGTGCTGGCGCAATGCCCGCGCGCCTCCAAGGCGCAGCTCGACAAGGCGGTGGCGGCGGCGAAGGCGGCGTTCCCGGCGTGGGCCGCGACGCCGCTCGACGAGCGCCGCAAGCTGATCGTCAAGATCGCCGAGGCTATCGAGGCCAACACCGGCGAGCTGGCGCGCATTCTTACCAGCGAGCAGGGCAAACCGCTCAGCGACGCCACCGCCGAAGTAATGGGCATGGCCGGCTTCTTCCGCTATCTCGGCTCGCTCCCGCTCGACATGCGGGTGATCGAGGACAGCGAGGGCCGCCGCGTCGAGGCATATCGCCGTCCGCTCGGCGTCGTCGGGGCCATCATCCCGTGGAACTATCCGCTGCTGATCCTCGGCTTCAAGCTGCCGCCGGCGCTGCTGGCCGGCAATACGCTGGTGGTGAAGCCGGCGCCGACCACGCCGCTGGCGACTCTCAAGTTCGCCGAACTGGTCGCGGATATCCTGCCGCACGGCGTGCTCAACATCATCGCCGACGCCAACGATCTCGGCGGCGAGATGACCGCGCACCCCGACATCCGCAAGATCTCGTTCACCGGCTCCACCGCGACCGGGCAGAAGGTGATGGCGAGCGCGGCGCAGACCCTGAAGCGCATCACCCTCGAACTCGGCGGCAACGACGCTTCCATCGTGCTCGACGACGTCGATCCGAAGAAGGTCGCGCCGGGCATCTTCGAGGGCGCGTTCCAGAACAGCGGGCAGGTCTGCCTCGCCATCAAGCGGCTCTACGTCCACGAAGCGGTCTATGACGACCTCTGCGAGGAACTGGTCAACATCGCCAAGAACACCGTGGTCGATGACGGCTCCAAGCAGGGCACCAAGCTCGGGCCGTTGCAGAACAAGATGCAGTACGAGAAGGTCAAAGGCTTCCTCGACGACGCGCGCAAGAACGGCAATATCATCGCCGGCGGCAAGGCGATGGACCGCCCCGGCTACTTCATCGAGCCGACCATCGTGCGCGACATCAAGGAAGGCTCGAAGCTGGTGGACGAGGAACAGTTCGGGCCGGTGCTGCCGGTCATCAAGTTCTCGGACTCCGAGGACGTCATCCGCCGCGCCAACGGCACCACTTACGGCCTCGGCGCATCGGTATGGTCGTCCAACTCGCAACGCGCCCGCGAGGTCGCCAACCGCATCGAGGCCGGCACGGTGTGGATCAACACCCACCTCGACCTCGCGCCGCACATTCCCTTCGGCGGCGCCAAGCAGTCCGGCATCGGCACCGAGTTCGCCGAGGAGGGGCTGGCGGAGTTCACCCAGCTTCAAATCATCAACGAGGCGCGTTAAGTTGAAGGCGTAACCGGCGCTCCGGCGGCGCGCTGTCGCCGCCGGGGCGTTTTTCGTTTTCCGGCGATGTTATCCGGCCGGATACGGCAAGGATCGGCCATGTTCGATGCGCAATGCGATGTCGCCGCGCTGGTCTACGAGGCGCATCAGCAGCCGGACGGCGTGTTGCGGGATTTTGTCGCCGATGTGCAGGAAGCCGGGCTGCGGCCGGTCGGCCTGATCCAGTCCGGGCATCACGATATCGGCGCGGTGGCGATGCCGGCCTTGATGATCCACAGCGGCGCGCGCGTCGATCTGTTTCAGGACGCCGCCGCCTACAGCCGGGGCCGCCGCCTCGATCTCGACCGGCTGACGGCGGCGCGCGCCGAGATGACGGCGGCGATCGATCGCGGCGCCGACGTGCTGATCGTCAACCGGTTCGGGCGGCAGGAGCAGCAGGGGCGGGGACTGGCGCGGCTGATCGAGCACGCGCTCGCGGCCGATGTCCCGGTCGTGGTTCCGGTTCCCGCTTTCCGCTTCGGCGACTGGATCGCCTATGTCGAGGGCATGTGCGTCAAACTGCCGTGCGACGGCGCGGCGCTGCGCACCTGGTGGAACGGATTGTCGCACCGCGACGGCCGCGCACGCCGTCCCATCCAGCACAACGTTTGCGAAGTGCTGAAATAGCGCAGGCGGTTACCGTCTCCAGCAATTCCGTTTCATCGCGCGCGTGACCGCAATGACGTCGCGCCGATTCACAATGATGTGAGCAGCGCAAATTTGCAGCGGCTTCAGCGTTGTAAGCCGCTGTGGCATTGCGCCGCCGCAAAATTTGTTGCACCGCGCTCGTGCAGCGTTACCTTTACGCAATCAAATGACGCGAAAGTCCGAATCGAAGTCGCTCCGCCGCCGTGCGGGCGCGATGCTCTCCCGATTTATGTTCGACGAATGCGAGGCAAGGACTGGCGATGCGACGGAGTGTACGTTCTGGATTCGGATTACTGGTGCTGCTGGCGGTGAGCCCGGCTTTGACCGGATGCGACGAGCCGACTTCGGCGGTGGCCGCGCAATCGACAGTGGAACCGGAGGTCAGTTACGTCACCGTCAAGCCGAAGCCGTTCGCGATCGTCCGCGAACTGCCCGGCCGCATTGCGCCGACCCGCATCGCCGATGTCCGTCCGCAGGTGTCCGGCATCGTCGTCGAGCGCCTGTTCCATCAGGGCAGCGACGTCAAGGCCGGCGATTCCCTCTACAAGATCGATCCGAAGCCGTTCGAGGTCGATCTGATGGCGCAGGAGGCCGCGCTCGCCAAGGCCGAGGCGGTGTTCGACCAGGCGCGGCGTCACGCCGACCGCATTTCGACGCTGACCCATCAGCACGTCGCCTCCGAAGCGCAGTATGAAACCGCGATCGCGGCAAGGCGTCAGGCCGAGGCCGATGTCGCCGCGCGCAAGGCGGAGGTCGCCCGCGCCCGGCTCAATCTCGGTTACGCCACCATTCGCGCGCCGATCAACGGCCGCATCGGCGCGGCGCTGGTCAGCGAGGGCGCGCTGGTGGTGCCGAACGACACCACCAATCTCGCCTCGATCCAGCAGCTCGACCCGATCTATGCCGACTTCACCCAGTCGGTGAGCGACCTCAACAAGCTGCGGCGGGCGTTCACGCGCGGCGATCTGGAACAGATCGAGCCGGGTGCGGCCAAGATCAAGCTGATCGTCGATGACGGCACCTACTCGCACACCGGCAAGCTGCTGTTCTCGGACGCCAAGGTCAACGCCGAAACCGGACAAGTGACGCTGCGCGGCGAGTTCCCCAATCCCAACGGCGAGTTGCTGCCCGGCATGTATGTGCGGGTGCTGATCGAGCAGGGCATCGACACCGACGCGATCGCGGTGCCGCAGCAGGCGGTGCAGCGTAGCCGCCACGGCGGCAGCGAGGTGTTCGTGGTCCGGCCGGACAACCGCGTCGCGGTGCAGGAAGTGCGGACCGGCGGCGTCCAGGCCGGCCAGTGGCTGATCACCGACGGCCTCAAGGCCGGCGACCGCGTCGTGGTCGAGGGCTTTCAGAAATTCGCCGCCGGCGATCTGGTGAAGCCGCTGCCGCTGCGCGAGGTGGCGACCGGCTCGATTGCATCGGACGATGTCAAGGTGACGCCGGCTTCGGTCGCCGATTGAACCGCTGATGCCGTCATTCTTTATCGATAGGCCGATCTTCGCCTGGGTCGTCGCGCTGTTCATCTGCCTGATCGGCGCGATCTCGATTCCGTTCCTCGCGGTCGCGCAGTATCCGATCATCGCGCCGCCGTCGATCGCGATCGGCACGTCCTATCCCGGCGCGTCGCCGGAGAACCTCTACAACAGCGTCACCCGGCTGATCGAGGAGGAACTGAACGGCGCGGGTGGCATCCTCAGCTTCGAATCGACCAGCGACTCGCTGGGGCAGGTCGAGATCCTTGCCTATTTCCAGCCCGGCACCGATGTCGAGATGGCGTCGGTGGACGTGCAGAACCGCATCAAGCGCATCGAGTCGCGGCTGCCGCGCGCGGTGCTGCAACAGGGTATCCTGATCGAGGAAGCCTCCAGCGCGGTGCTGCAAATCATCACGCTCAGTTCCACCGACGGCAGCATGGATGAAGTCGCGCTCGGCGACTTCATGGTCCGCAACGTGCTCGGCGAAATCCGTCGTATTCCCGGCGTCGGCCGCGCCACGCTGTATTCCACCGAACAGTCGCTGCGCATCTGGATCGATCCGGACAAGCTGGTCGGCTTCAACCTCACCGCCGACGATGTCACCCGCGCCATCAACGCCCAGAACGCGCAGGTGGCGTCCGGCAGCGTCGGCGCCGAGCCCAGCAACAAGAACCAGAAAGTCTCGGCGCTGGTGCTGGTGAAAGGCCAGCTCGGTTCGCCCGACGAGTTCGGCGGCATCGTGCTGCGCGCCAACTCCGACGGCTCGACGGTGCGGCTGCGCGACGTCGCCCGCATCGAGATCGGCGGCATGGGTTATCAGTTCACCACGCGGCTCAACGGCAAGCCGGCCGCCGGCCTGTCGGTGCTGCTGGCGCCGACCGGCAACGCGCTGGCGACCGCGAGCGCGGTCGAGGCCAAGATGAAGGAACTGGCGAAGTTCTTTCCGGCCAATATCAAGTATGAGATTCCCTACAACATCACGCCGGTCGTGAAGGCGTCGATCGAGAAGGTGCTGCACACGCTGATCGAGGCGGTTGTGCTGGTGTTTCTCGTGATGTTCCTGTTCTTGCAGAACTTCCGCTACACCATCATCCCCACCATCGTGGTGCCGGTGGCGCTGCTCGGCACCTGCGCCACGCTTCTGATGTTCGGCTATTCGATCAACATGCTGACGATGTTCGGCATGGTGCTGGCGATCGGCATATTGGTGGACGACGCCATCGTCGTGGTCGAGAACGTCGAGCGCATCATGGCGGAGGAAGGGCTGCCGCCGAAGGAAGCCACCCGCAAGGCGATGTCGCAGATCACCGGCGCCATCGTCGGCATCACCACGGTGCTGGCGGCGGTGTTCGTGCCGATGGCGTTCTTCCCCGGCTCGGTCGGCATCATCTATCGCCAGTTCTCGGTGACGATGGTGGCGGCGATCGGCTTCTCGGCGCTGATGGCGCTGTCGCTGACGCCGGCGCTGTGCGCGACGCTGCTGAAGCCGGTGAAGGCCGGGCATGGTCATGCGCGGCGCGGCCTGTTCGGGTTGTTCAACCGCTCGCTCGAACGCACGCGCAACCGCTATACCCGCGTGGTCGGCTGGTCGCTGCACCGCACCGGACGGCTGATGGTGATCTATGCGATCCTGCTGGTCGGGCTTGGATGGGCTTTCCTGCGGATGCCGGCGGGCTTTTTGCCGATCGACGATCAGGGCTTCATCACCACCGACGTGCAGACGCCGGCGGATTCGTCGTTCGCGCGCACCGAGGCGGCGGTGAAGGCGGTCGAGGACTATCTTTCCAAACGCGACAGCATCGAGGACGTCACCTTTCTCACCGGCTTCAGCTTCCTCGGCCAGGGCATGAACACCGCGCAGGCGTTCATCACGCTGAAGGACTGGTCGGAGCGCGGCAAAAAGGATTCCGCCGCGGCCATCGTCGACGACATCAACAAGCACATGGAAGGCTTCCGCGACGCCAAGATCTCGGCGTTGCAGCCGCCGCCGATCGACAATCTCGGCAATTCGTCGGGCTTCAGCTTCCGCCTTCAGGATCGCGGGCAGAAGGGTTACGTCGCGCTGCGCGACGCCGCCGACAGACTGATCAAGGATGCCAATGCGAGCGCGGTGTTGCAGAAAGTGTTCATCGAAGGTCTGCCGGAAGCGCCGATCGTCAACCTGATGATCGACCGCGAGAAGGCCAGCGCCTTCGGCATCACCTTCGAGGACATCAACAACACCATTTCGACCAATCTCGGCTCGGCCTATATCAACGACTTCCCCAATCGCGGGCGGATGCAGCGCGTCATTGTGCAAGCCGACTCGTCCGACCGCATGAACGCCGACGACATCCTCAACTACAGCGTCAAGAACAGCACCGGGCGTGTGGTGCCGCTGTCGTCGTTCGCCACCGTCGAGTGGGCGCGCGGCCCGACCCAGATCGTCGGCTTCAACTACTATCCGTCGGTACGCATCAGTGGCGAGGCGCGGGCGGGCTTCACCTCGGGCGACGCCATCAAGGAGATGGAACGGCTGGCGGACCTGTTGCCGCGCGGCTTCGGCTACGAATGGACCGGCCAGTCGTTGCAGGAGAAATTGTCGGGCTCGCAGGCCCCGTTGCTGCTGGCGCTGTCGATCCTGGTGGTGTTCCTCTGCCTCGCCGCGCTTTATGAAAGCTGGACCATTCCGCTGGCGGTGCTGTTGACGATTCCGCTCGGCATGGTCGGCGCGGTGATCGCCTCGACGCTGCGCGACCTGCCGAACGGCGTCTATTTCACCGTCGGGCTCGTGACCATCATCGGGCTCGCGGCCAAGGACGCCATCCTCATCATCGAGTTCGCCAAGGATTTGCGCGCCGAGGGCAAGTCGCTGATCGCGGCGACGCTGGAGGCGTGTCAGTTGCGCTTCCGTCCCATCGTGATGACGGGCCTCGCCTTCGTTTGCGGCGTGCTGCCGATGGTGGTCGCCAGCGGGGCCGGCGCGCGGAGCCAGCAGGCGCTCGGCACCGGCGTGATGGGCGGCATGATCGCCGTCGTGGTTCTGGCGCTGTTGCTGGTGCCGGTGTTCTTCGTCACCGTGCAGCGGCTGTTCTCGCGCGCCGCGCGCGAGGAGGCGCGGGCGCGGCCGGCGGACGAAATCGGCGAACCCCCGGCGCCGCCGCAGGGCTCGATGGCGGGCTGAGCCGGGCGGTCAGCCGCCGAGCTTCGCCATCAGCGCGTCGGACACCTCGAAGTTGGCATAGACGTTCTGCACGTCGTCGTGCTCGTTGAGCTGATCGATCAGCTTCAAGAGCTTCTCGCCGGTCTCGTCGTCCACCGCCACCGTATTCTGCGGCTTCCAGATCAGCGCCACCCTGCGCGCCTCGCCGAACTTGCCTTCCAGCGCCTTCGCCACCTCGCGAAACGTCTCCTGCGAGGCATAGACCTCGTGGCCGCCTTCGCCCGACACCACGTCGTCGGCGCCGGCGTCGATCGCGGCTTCTAGCATGTCGTCGGCCGACGCCTTGTCGGCGTCGTATTCGATCACGCCGAGCCGGTCGAACATGAACGACACCGAGCCGGTTTCGCCGAGGTTGCCGCCCGACTTGGTGAAGTAGGAGCGGATGTCGGAGGCGGCGCGGTTGCGGTTGTCGGTCAGGACTTCCATGATGACGGCGACGCCGCCGGGGCCGTAGCCCTCGTAGCGCAGTTCGTCATAGTTCTCCGCGTCGTTGCCGCTGGCCTTCTTGATGGCGCGCTCGATATTGTCCTTGGGCATGTTTTCCGCCCGCGCCGCCAGCATCGCCGCGCGCAGCCGCGGGTTCATCGCCGGGTCGGGCGTGCCGAGCTTGGCGGCCACGGTGATTTCCCGCGCCAGTTTGCTGAACAGCTTCGACTTCTGGGCGTCCTGACGGCCCTTGCGGTGCATGATGTTCTTGAACTGGGAATGCCCGGCCATGCAGAAGATGCTCCTCGCGCTCGAAATTTCTTCAAGGCGCGGCTTATAAAACAATTCCGCTGCGCGTGGGAACCAGTTTTCCGCGGAACACGGTAGTCCCAAGTCCCATGTCCCGGATGCGATGCAGCACGAAGTGATGCTTCGCTGATCCGGGGCCGTCGCAAAGGCAACCCCTGGAACGGTCCCGGCTCAGCGAAGCGGCATGGAAGAATGCCGCATCGCGTCCGGGACACAACCTTCCCGCTTCCCAGAACCCGTGTCCTACCAGAACGACGGCACCGCCGGCTCCAGCCTCCCGCCGATCCTGACCGGCGCGACCTTGACGGCCAGCCCGGTCGAGTCGTCAGTCTCCACCGCGATGCCGCACATGGTGCCGAGGCCGGTCGCCGGCTCGAAGCGGCCGCCGGGGATGCCGGTGGTGAAGCGGCGCAGCGGCTCGTCCTTCTGCATCCCGATGATGGAATCATAGTCGCCGGTCATGCCGGCATCGGTCATGAAGGCGGTGCCGCCGGGCAGGATCTGATGGTCGGCGGTGGGGACGTGGGTGTGGGTGCCGACCACCAGGCTGACGCGGCCGTCGCAGAAATGCCCTGCGCCGAGCTTTTCGCTGGTGGCCTCGCAGTGGAAATCGACGACGATGGCGTCGGCCCCCTGCCGCAGCGGGCAGGCTTCGATCTCGCGGTCGAGCGGGCCGAACGGATCGTCCACCGGCTCCATAAACAGCCGGCCCAGCGCGTTGATAACCAGCGCGCGCTTGCCGGTCCGGGTGTCGATCAGCGCGGTGCCGCGCCCCGGCGTGCCGGGGACGTAGTTGAGCGGACGGATCAGGCGCGGGGCGCGCTCGATGAAGACCAGTGCTTCCCGCTTGCTCCAGGTGTGGTTACCCAGCGTCACCACGTCGGCGCCGGCTTCGATGAACTCGTGATAGATATCCTCGGTGATGCCGAAGCCGCCGGCGGCGTTCTCGCCGTTGACGACGGTGAGATCGATTGTCCAGTTGGCGATGGCCTTGGGAAGGTGCTCGGCGATCGCGTCGCGGCCGGACCGGCCGACCACGTCGCCGATAAACAGGATGCGCAATTGAGTTAGCTCCGCAAATCGATAGCCTCGGCGTCGGTCACGATGACGTCGAGGACCGCATCGTGGGACGATGCCGGAACAGTTTCAACCTCCTGCACGGCAAAAGCAACTCCGGCGGCCACGACCGGCTTCGCCGCGCGCAAGGCCGCGAGGGTGCGGTCGTAATAGCCGCCGCCGTAGCCGATGCGGTGGCCGCGCCGGTCGAAGGCCGCGAGCGGCGTCAGCACGATATCGGGCACCACGTCCGGCGCGGTCGCGTCCGGGTGGCGGGTGCCGTAGGGGCCGCCGATCAGCGCGTCGCCGTCGCGCCAGGCGCGGAAGATCAGCGGCGCGTCGTGGGTG
>JBASBO010000128.1:0-10136 GCA_049651165.1 Xanthobacteraceae bacterium
GCACGAACGCGAAGCGGATCGCCGCCGCCATCGCCCCCGACACCGAGGCGGAGGCGCCGATCATCGGGGCCAGCGCGTGCTCGTGAGTCACCAGATGAGCCGCCGCGCCCGCCGCCGCCGTCACCGCCATGAAGATGAAGAAGCGCACCGCGCCGAACCGCCGGGCCACCGCACTGCCGAACGGCAGCAGCCACAGGATATTGAAGACAATATGGGTCAGGTTGGCGTGCAGCAGCGAATAGGTCAGGAAGGTCCAGACCTTGGCTCCCTCGCCGCCGGCGATCGGGATGGCCAGCAGCGAACTGTCGTAGCGTTTGGGGATGAAGCTGAAGACTTCCAGCACCCAGTAGTCCCACTCCAGCGGCAACAGCGCCCGCACGGCATGGATCACCACCAGCAGCCCGATATAGGCGCTCAGCGCGCCCGGGAGCGTCAGAATCGGTTCGCGCGGGGGGCGGCGGGTGTCCAACGTCGGATGCCTAAAGGGACAGGACCTGAAAAACGTAAGCCCCAATAGGCGGCTTGGCCGGCCGGCGCAAGCCTATAACGGGAACAAGTACGCGCCAATTGCGCGCGCGGGCCACGACGCGCCACGGACAAGAAAAAAGGCAGGGTCTGAGAAACCCTGCCTTTTGCCTGTTCCGATCCGCCGATGCGGGGTCTTCCCCACCCCTCCCCGCGTCACGGCCGGTCTTTGGTTCTGAGCCGCCCTGCCGGTGTCTGCTATCGCTTGCCCTTGGAGAAGCCCGCGATGTTGCCGACCCGGAGTTTCCTGTCGTCTTGACCAGACCGATATTATCGCGTTCCGGCAAAACCCCAACCCATTCCTTAACCTAGGGTTAACGGCGCCCGCCGGAGCCCGCGGGGCATACGGCACGCGGGCCGGGCGACCGGCGCGCAATGGTTAACGGCAGCCTAAGATTCGTGCTTAATTTAACGTTAACGCGATAAAGTCCGGAAGAACGCTCATCCGGCATGGACGCTGCATCGTCTCCCCTGCGACAATGGCAAAGCACAACGTGGACGCGTGAGGCCGGGACACATCTGTCCCATAGCGGCCGGTCACGGGTCAGGTTCGGACGATGAAACATCCAGCAAGCCGGAAATTCTTCGCATACTGGGACGAAAAGCGGGGCTGCAACCCGGCGCCGGAGCGCTGCGAGCTTGACCCCGGCCCGGTGCGCGACCTGATCGGCGACATTTTCGTGCTGTCCTGCGAGACGCCCCCCGGCTATCCGTTCCGCCTCGCCGGCACCCGGGTCTGCGCGCTGCTCGGCGGCGACCTCAAGGGCCGCGAATTCACCGGCCTGTTCGCGGCAGAAAGCCAAATCGATCTCGAAGACATCCTCGACGCGGTGACGGAGGAGAAGCTCGCCGCCGTCGCCGGCGTCAACGGCCTCACACCCGAGGGCCGACGGGTGCCTCTCGAACTGCTGCTGCTGCCGTTCAAGGCGCGGGTCCATATGCCGGTCAGCCTTACCGGCCTGCTGGTGCCGTTCGCGGACGGCGCGCAGGAACTGACGGACCTGACGCTGACGTCATGGCGCTACATGGGACACCCGCCGCAACGCTTCGCTCCGCGCGTTCTCAGGAAGCTGGCGCTGGCGCGCGGGCTGATGGTCTACGAAGGACTGATCTGACAAACGTCACCGGCACGGATCGCCGACGCCCGCGATAACCTCGCGTTAACCCTGCGCGCCGTAGGGTTTGTCAATATCCGTGCCCCCGGCTCACCCGGTAGACGTATGGCTTTTGCGCAAAAACAGTCTGTCCATCCGGCCGCCCAGGAGCGGCGGCGTTTCCAGCGCGTGAAGGTTCACCTGCTCGGGCGCTACATGCTGCCGGACCGGCGCGAGTATCCGTGCCAGGTCATCAACATGTCGCCGGGCGGCGTGGCGATGCTGGCGCCCGGCATCGGCAATATCGGCGACCGGGTGATCGCTTACCTCGATCACATCGGCCGGGTCGAGGGCAAGATCACCCGCATCATCGACAACGGCTTCGCGATGACGGTGGGCGCGACACCGCGCAAGCGCGACAAGCTCGCGGCGCAACTCACCTGGCTCGCCAATCGCGACATCCTCAACCTGCCGGAGGATCGCCGGCACGACCGCATCGTGCCGCGCAACCCGATCGCGATCCTGACGACGCAGGACGGCCAGCGCATCACCTGCCGGATCATCGACCTGTCGCTATCGGGCGCGGCGATCGGCGCCGAGCAGCGGCCGCCGGTCGGCTCGACGGTCTCGCTCGGCCGGGTGCAGGCCCGCGTCGTCCGCCACCTCGACGACGGCGCCGCGCTGGAATTCATTCACGAGCAGAACGCCGAGACACTCGAAGACAGCGTCACCGCCCGGTAAACGGCGGGACGCGCCCTTATCCCTTCTAAACCGCGCATAAACACGTTTCGGAGCGACTGACGCGGCCTCACGCTGCTTGTCCCGCATCGTTAACGCGACGCCGTACGCGCGGCGGAAGCCCGCGCCGTTGTGTGATTCAAGCGGTTAATCGCTCAAATTTGAATCGAATCGGAATCGATAAAATTCGAGACAAATCCGATTCAATGACGATTCAATATCGCGCCAGTCTTTACGCGCATTCGTCTCAATAGCGCCCCGCCGACTTAGCCGCGCCGCAAAACCTTTGTGCGAAAAGTGGTCCCAACAAGAAAAACGGGGGCCACAATGTTCAAACGGGGACAGGGAAAGGGACTGGCGATCGCCGCGGTCCTGTTGGGATCGATAGCAACCGCGCAGGCCGGCGAGCGCGTCCAATATGCAAGCCTCGGCGACACCGCGCGCGCACCGATCGGCTGGGTCGAGTTCTGCGGCGACAATCCCAGCGAATGCCGCGGCGGCGCGACGCAGGCCCGCGATATCGTGATGACGCAGACCGCATGGAAGGACTTGTTGCGCGTCAACCGCTGGGTCAACGACACCGTCAAGCCGATGACCGATATGGAGCACTGGGGCGTCGTCGAGAAATGGTCGCTGCCAACCGACGGCTACGGCGACTGCGAGGACTACGTCCTGTTGAAGCGCAAGATGCTGATCGACGCCGGCTGGCCGCGCGAGGCGCTGCTGATCACGGTGGTGCGCGACAAGAAGGGCGAAGGCCACGCGGTTCTGACCGTCAAGACCAACAAGGGCGAGTTTATCCTCGACAACCAGAACGAGGAGGTCGTCGCCTGGACCGAAACCGGCTACCGCTTCGTCAAGCGGCAGTCGCAGAGCGATCCCAACGTCTGGGTGTCGCTCGGCCAGCCGATCGCGGCGGTCGCGACCGCCAGCGCCCGCTAACTTAAAGGAGCTACGCGACCCGGTCGTCCCCCACCCCTCCCCGTCCAAGACCGGATCGCGCGCGGCCAGCCTTCCCCCAAAGGCTGGCCGCACCCCTGTTTGGCGCACGACGCTCAACCGTCTTGACTCATGGAACCCGATCGCCAAGGCTGTGCGCCTCGATCGTCAACGGCTGGGCAAGACAATGGCTTACAAGTTCGAACTCTATACCGACAAGGCTGGCGAGACGCGCTTCCGCTTCAAAGCCCCGAACGGAGAAATCATGTTCGGCTCCGAAGGCTACAAGCAAAAGAAGTCCGCGCAGGATGCGATCGCTTCGATCCAGAAGAACGCAGCCGGATCGACCGTCGAAGACAACACCACCAAGTAACTCTCGTCCCTGGTGAGAGTGACTTTGCAAATCGGGCGCTCCCGCGTGCGTCGGCGCTTGCGTTCGAATCGCATTCAGCGTTTCTGGATGAAGCGCCTCGCCCCCCTATGGCCGTGAACGCAAGGACATACTCTGGCCGGAAATCACGCGTTGCATGAGGGTCGTTGATTCGTGACATCAACAGTCCGGTTCGCGTCGTCTTTATGAGCCGGGCACGAACCATTGCAGCGGTTCGCATGACCGGGCGCCGAATCCGACCCGGAGGTCTGAAACATGGAACTTCTCATTCCGCCTCGGCATCGAGAGCGGTTTGCCGCGCTGAAAGACAACTACGCGACCGGACAGACCAAGGTCGGCCCGATCACCTGGCACGGATATCTCCGTATCCGAACCAACGATCAGGAATTGATCGACGCGCTGAAGACACAACTGGACGCACAGCCGCAATAGCAAGGTCATGGCGGCCTCGCCCCTCCTGCGATTCGAGTGGCCGGCGCGGCGGGTCCGTCCGCCCTCAGCCGATCTTGCGCAAGCCCTTGCTGAACCGTGCGCCGTTGGCGACGTAATGCGCGGCACCGCTTGTCAGCATTTTCGCCTGCGCCGGCTCCAGCGTGCGGATAGCGCGCGCCGGCGCACCGATGATCAGCGATCGCTCGGGAAACTCCTTGCCCTCGGTGATGATCGCGCCCGCGCCGACCACGCTGCCGCTACGAATGCGCGCACCGTTCATCACGATCGAACCCATGCCGATCAGGACGTTGTCCTCGATCGTGCAGCCGTGCAGGATCACGTTGTGGCCGACCACGCAGTTCTTGCCGATCGTCAACGTAAAGCCGGGATCGGTATGGCAGGTGGAGTTGTCCTGAACGTTGGAGTTTTCGCCGACCTCGATCCAGTCGTTGTCGCCACGCAGGACGGCGCCGAACCAGACGCTGGCCCCGGCCGACAGCCGGACCTTGCCGATCACCGCGGCGGTATCGGCGACAAAGCAGTTGCCGTCGGCGGGAAGCTCGGGAGCCTGGCCGTCAAGTTCGTAGATCGCCATGGGATATCTCGCTTGGGGTGTCTCGCTTCAGAAATCCGGTCATGGCGCTCATGCTACGCCAACAGGCCGCCGATGCAAAACCGCGAAGCCGCGCCGCGTGGCGTCAGGCGAGCAGACCCAGCGCCCGCAGCGTCATGACGATGAAGGTGCCCGACATCAGGCTCCAGAAGCCCGACAGCACGGTCGCCATCATCACGAACTCGACGCGGCGGCGTTCGACCTGACGGCCGCGGATGGTGTTGCGCATGATGATGAAAGGCGCGGCGAACACCAGAAACGGCACCGCGACGAAGGCGCGCGTCGCGACCCCCTGTTGCAGCAGGCCGAAACCCGCGGGCCGCCGCACGAAAGCCTGATAGCCGCTGACCAGCGCGCCGGCGAGCGCGAACCCGATCATAAGCGACAACAGCGAATTCAACGCATCCGCAGACATGAGCGCCCTTCTTTTTGGCAATAGCATCTCATGCTTGGCAAAATCGGTCCGTCGCCGCCAGCCTATCCTTAAGAAAGGGTTAACGGACGGGCGACACTTGAAAAAAGATCGCGGCGCGCAACCGCCGCTTCGCCATGGCATAGTCGGAGGTGATTCGGTCAATGGCCGAGCCACGTCGATCCGGTCCGATTGCGGTTGCCCATGACAGCACTGACGCCGTCCTCCACCCTGCCCCGCCGCCGGCGACGGCCACAGCGCCGCTACTACGGCATGGCGCTGCTATCTAGCCTGCTCAGCGTCAGCGCGGTTATCCTGATCGCCTATCTGCTATGGCCCACCTGGCAGTCGACGCCGTCCGTCGGGCAGCCGGCGCGGCTTCCCGTGAGCATCGGCGGCATCCTGTTCAACATTCCGCCGCAGGCGATCCGGGAAAAGGTTCAGCGCTTTTCAGGACCGCAGGAACGAGTCGATCTCGGCTTCGATTTTCCTTCGCTCGATCCGCCCGGAGCGCCGCGCCACGCCGGTGCCGACAGCGCGGGCGGACACCGGGACGTGAGCAACCGGATCTTCCTGTCGATCGCCGAGCATCACGGCGCGATGGCCCCGGACGTCCGGCTGCAAAGCATCTACCCGCGCTATCTGGAAACAACCGCCACGCCCGCGTCCGACGGCCTGGCGCTGCAAGCTTTCCGCGACGGCACGCCTTACGAGCAGGAGGATCTCGCCATGGCACAGGCGGGGGAAACGCCGTTCGTCGCCCGCTGCACGCGCGACGGCGAAACGCCGGGCACCTGCCTTGCCGAACGCCGCGTCGGCGGCGCGGACCTCACCTTCCGCTTTCCCCGGCAATGGCTGACTGAGTGGCGCGACGTTGCCGCCGCCATGGATCGTCTGGTCGACCGGCTGCGCGGCAACGGAGCGTAGCAGCGCAAGGGCCGGTCGTTCACGCTCGATCGTTCAGTCCTGATCGACGAGGTCGTCTTCCAGAATCGCCATCTGGAACTGGAACGAGCGATCCTCGTCCTCGTCATCGACGAAAAGCACGCCGATGAATTCCTCGCCGATATAAACCTCGGCGGAATCGTCCTTCTTGGGGCGCGGCACCACGCGAATCTTCGGATTGCCAAACAGGCGCTTCAAATAGGAATCGAGCTTCCGGACTTCCTGAACGTTCACGGGCGTCTCCAATGCACGGGTCTGGCGCTTCTTACATCGGCAGCGCGCCGACCGCCATCGCCCTGTCGATAAGGACCGCGCCTCAAAGGCCGGTGGCGTGCAGCATCTGGTCCATGGTCCGCGACGGCTCGGCGCAGCCCGCCGTGCCCACCACCTTGGCCGGGACCCCGGCCACCGTCACGTTGTGCGGCACCGGCTTGACCACGACCGAACCGGCGGCGATCCGCGCGCAATGGCCGATCTCGATATTGCCGAGGATTTTCGCGCCCGCGCCGATCAGGACGCCATGGCGGATCTTCGGATGACGGTCCTCATTCTCCTTGCCGGTGCCCCCCAGCGTGACGTCGTGCAGGATCGATACGTCGTCCTCGATCACGGCGGTTTCTCCGACCACGAAGCCGGTGGCGTGATCGAGGAAGATGCCGCGTCCGATCCGCGCCGCCGGGTTGATGTCGGTCTGAAACACCGACGACGACCGGCTTTGCAGGTAGTAGGCGAAATCCTTGCGCCCCTTGCGATAGAGCCAGTGCGCCAGCCGATGAGTCTGGATGGCGTGGAAGCCCTTGAAGTAGAGCAGTGGATCGATGAACCGCGAGGTCGCCGGATCGCGATCGTAAACCGCCACGAGGTCGGCGCGGAACGCGTTGCCGATATCGGGGTCGTCGCGCAGCGCCTCATCGAAGGTCTGGCGGATCAGATCGCCCGACAGCGCCGAATGGTCGAGCCGCTCGGCGACGCGATGCACCACCGCCGCCTCAAGGCGGGCATGGTGCAAAACCGCGCTGTAAATGAACGAGGCCAGCTCCGGCTCGCGGCGAACGATGTCCTCGGCCTCGCTCCGGATCCGATCCCAGATCGGATCGAGGGCGGCGAGCTTGGCGTTGTGCGACGTGGCGTGATGGGCGACCATACGGCTCTCATGCGTTCCGGATGACCCGACCTATAGCACAGGTCTATGGCCCTTGTCCGCTGCCCGGAGCCGCGGAAAGAGCCCGGATTTGCCGGCAATTTGCCTGAAACGGCGATATATCCTCCCGATAACCCGCAAAATCCGCATCCGTTCACCCGCATCGGCCGGGACGCCCGGAGCGGGGGGCGGCATCAGGCACGAGAGACATGGGTTCGCTGACCTGGCGCCGCAATCGTCCCGGACGGCAGGACTACAACTAATTATCGACTCGGAAATCGACCGGGTTTAAGCATCCTGCGCGCCGGGAGCAGAAGGAAATCCGTCCATTAGCACGCAGATTTTGTCCGTGGACGCCCCCGCGCCCCCGCGCCCGACCACGGCCGGCCGTCTCGCGGTCGCCGCCGCGTTCGTCTTCCTGCTCGCGCCGGCGATCTGGAACGGCTATCCGTTGCTGCAATACGACACCGGCGGCTATCTTGCCCGCTGGTACGAGGGCTACCTGGTCCCCAGCCGCTCCACCGTCTACGGCCTCTATCTCCATTTCGGCGAGGCGTCGTATTTCTGGATCAACCTCGCGTTCCAGTCGGCGGTCACGCTGTGGGTGCTCCACCTCACCCTGCGCGTCCTCGGCCTCGCCAGGCCGCTGCGGCTCGCCGCTATCGCACTCGTGCTGATCCTGACCACGGCGCTGCCATGGCTGGCCTCGATGCTGATTACCGACATCTTCGCCGGGCTGGCGGTGCTGGCGCTGTTCCTGCTGGTGGCGCATGGCGCGCGGCTCGCGGTGCCTGAGAAGATCGCGCTGTTCGCGTTCACCGCGTTCGCGGCGGCGACCCACAGCGCCACGTTCGGCGTTTTGTTCGGGCTGTGCGTCGCCGGCTGGCTGCTGCTGCCGTGGCTGCGGCCGCGCCTCGGCGCGAGCGGCCTTGTGCAGGGAAGCCTCGCGGTCGCGCTCAGTGCTGCGCTGCTGCTGGCCGCCAACTATGCGCTGTCCGGCAATCTGGCGTGGACGCCGGGCGGCCCCGGCGTGACCTTCGGCCGGATGATGCAGGACGGCATCGTCGCCCGCTATCTCAACGATCACTGCGACAGGATCAAGCTCAAGCTCTGCCCCTATCGCAACGAACTGCCGGCGACCGCCGACGAGTTTCTGTGGAGCAACGACAGCATCTTCAACGAGCTGGGCCGGTTCGAGGGAATGGACGACGAGATGGGCTTCATCGCCCTTCACTCTCTCACGGCCTATCCGCTGTGGCAGCTCAAAGCCGCGCTGGTCGCCACCGCCACTCAACTCGTCATGATCGACACCGGAGAAGGCACCAACGGCTGGATCCCGCACACCTACGGCATCATCGAGCGTTATCTGCCGGCGCAGACGGCGATGATGCGCGCGGCGCATCAGCAGCACTGGGATATCAACTTCGCGCCGATCAACTGGGTTCACGTCCCGGTCGCGCTCGGCACGATGCTGCTGCTGGCGATCCTGCTCGGGCGCGCCGTGTGGCGGCGACAGCTGAGTGATCTCGACCTGTTGGCCGCGACGGTAGTGCTCGCGCTTTTCGGCAACGCATTCCTGTGCGGCGTGATATCGGGGCCGCACGACCGCTACGGCGCCCGCATGGTGTGGATCGCGGTTTTCGTGGCGCTGATCGCGATCGAGCGATGGCGTCGCCGTTACGGGCGCCGCGACAGAAAATCCAGCACGCCGGCCTTGTAGACCCGATCGCCGACCGCGCGCATGTGGTCGCGGCCGGGAATGTCCAGCACCTCCGCGCCCGGAATGATCGCGGCGAGCGCCTGCGCGGAGCCGGCGATGTGGTCGGTGGTGCCGACCGCGATCAGAACCGGGACCGTGATGCCCGCCACCTCGTCGCGGGTCGCGAGCCGCCGCGATCCGCGAAGACACGCCGCGAGCGCCCTGCGGTCCGAGCGCGTCTGGTCGGCGAAGGCGCGAAACATCCGCCCCATCGGATCGGTGACGTCGTCGAGCGACGGCGCTTCGAGCGCCTCGGCGACGTTCTCGCCGGGGCCGCCGCCCTCGATCATGCCGATCCCGAGCCCGCCGAAGATCGCCGAGCGCAGACGTTGCGGCTGGCGATACGCCAGATAGCCGGTCAGCCGCGCGCCGAGCGAATAGCCCATCATATCGGCCCGCGCCAGATCGAGATGATCCATCAGCGCCACCACGTCGGCGGCCATGATGCCGATGTGATAGTCTTCCTGATCGTAGAGCTTGGTGGATTCGCCGTGGCCGCGATTGTCGAGCGCGATCACGCGCCGGCCGTGTTTCCGCAACTCGGAGACCCAGGTCGGATAGACCCAGTTGACATTCTTGCTCGATGCGAAACCGTGAATGAGAATGATCGGCTCGCCTTCGCCCTCGTCGAGATACGCGATTTCAACGGCGCCGTTGTGAAAGGTCGGCATCTTTTTGATTCCATCGAATTGGGGTGAGACAGAGGGGCGAAAGCCCGACAACGGGAAGCCCGACAACCGCCTGTTTAAGCAACTGCCGGGCGCAAGGCCAGAGGCCGGTTATGCGGCCGTGGCCTGCGCGGATATCAGGCGCGCCCGCGCGGCCTTGCGGCGGTGAAGCCAGGCTTGCGTGAAACGCTCGGCGGCGGTTTTGATCGACACGACGAAGCCGAGCAGGGCAACCAGCGCCGCGAGAAGGTGGAGCGCCAGATCGAAAGCACCGAACGCCAGCACCAGCGCGCCGCGTCCGAGCACCTTCAGGATCGCCCGCGTCTGGCCGCCTTTCGCCTCGGCGAGCCGGGCCGCGCGCGCGATGTCTTTCGGGCCGTCGGCCAGCTTCAAGGCATCGAGCGCACCGCGCGTTCCCGCCCGTTTGCCGACCCGGCCGATATTCTTGGCGACGCCGACCAGCGCCGCGACCTTCTCGG
>JBASBO010000129.1:0-7938 GCA_049651165.1 Xanthobacteraceae bacterium
GACAAGACCGGCGGCCTGACCGAGGCGCTGGCGATGGCCGAGGCCGCCGAGAGGCTCGGCTTGCAGATCATGGTCGGCTGCATGGTGGCGACCTCGCTGGAGATGGCGCCTGCGATGCTCTTGGCGACCCGCGCCCGCTATGTCGATCTCGACGGGCCGCTGCTGCTCGCCGCCGACCGCGACCACGGCCTGCGCTACGACGGCAGCACCGTTCATCCGCCCGACGCGGCGCTGTGGGGCTGACACCGGGGACATCTCGCCGCACCGAAAGAGTGCGTGCGCGGGGGATTTCAACCGCAGCCGCCATCAATTCAATTGCGATTCGCGCCGGTTTCTGTTGATCGTTAACGGGGTATCCGAATCCGTCGCGTCCGCTCTCACCGGGGAGCCGCGCGCGGCAGGCGGCATGATGCGCCGCGCAGGCACTGGACATCGCATGGGGCGGGCTGAACAGGGGCGAAAAAGCACGACCGGTCGGGACAGGCGTCCGGTCCGCGCCGGTGACGCGCCTGCGCGGCGCGCGCCAATCGGCATGGCGGGATGACCATGGCCGACGATGCGCTCGCCAACCCCTCTCCGACCCCCGAGGAAACGACTCCCAGCGAGGCGGACTTCGCCGCAATCCATGATGTATTCATGGAAACCGCGCGCGGGCGCTGGTTTCTCGCGGAATTCGTCCGGCGTAACCGCAACGCCGACACCCGCATGGTGCTCGACGCCGTGGCGCGCATCGAGCGCTCGCTGGCGCAACCCAGGGACGGGGCGCCCGATCCCGCTGTCGCATGGGCCGCGGTCCGGGAAATCGTCACGCAGGCCCGGCACGAGGTCGAAGCCACGCTGCACAGACAGCAGCCCGCCGAGCAGTTCGCCGCCGCCTACCGCAGCGTCCGCACCGTGCGCGAGATCGCATGGACGCTGCGGGAATGCGGTGCGGACGCCGGCGTCTGCGACGGGCTCGACACCCAGGCCAACGCCATCGACCGCCATCTCGATCACCTTGCCGCCAGCGCGCCGGCGGACGCCGTCACCGCGGTCTTCGACGAACTGATCCGGCGGATGGATGAACTGGCCGACGGCTCGGCACTCCCCGCGCCGCAGGACGACGCATCGCCACCGCTTCCGACGGCCGAAAACCGCGTCGAAGCGATTGCCCCGCCCGTCGTGAGCGCGCCGCCGCGGACCGAGAGAGCGTTTTCAAGCGACGTTGAAGCCGGTTCGCGTGAACCCATGGCATCACCGGCCGAAGCCGATCTGGCTCCCGAGATCGCGGATGACATGGCTCGCACCACGACGCAAGCGTCCCCGCCGCCCGAGCCGGACGCATCCATCGCGCCGATCATGGACAATATCCCCGCCACGGCCGAGGATGCTATTGCGGCGGCGGCGGCCGAGGAGGCGCACGACCTCGCGGTGCTTGACCGGATCGCGCTGGAAATGGCGGCCGACGACACCGGCGATATCGACGAGGGTATCGCCAACTGTGCGGACGATGCCGCACTGGACATCGCAGACGACGATGCCGCAGACGCCCGCTCGCTGGACGACGCCTTCGATTTCCGTCAGGAGCCTCCGGTATCGCTCGGGGCGGCGGCGATCGCCAGCGGCTCGATCCGGCCGCGCGGCCTGCCCGGCACCGGCCGCTTCGCCGCCATCGAGCGCCTCAGTCAGGCCGAAAAGGTGGCGCTGTTCTCGTAACTGAGGATCAAACATCCACGACGTCGTCCTCGCGCAGGCGAGGACCCATAACCCCCGACATTGGTTGTTATAGAAGGACCTCGCCTAGATCGATTGAGCCGCAGCGCTGCGGCGTATGGGTCCCTGCCTTCGCAGGGACGACGCTGATCGGGTTGCAAGGCTTTCGATTTGGCATCAACTTCATCCCGCACCACCGATCAGGCGCGCGAACAAGTCCGCATCGACATTGCCACCGGACAGCACGATCACCACGGTCTTGCCGCGCGCGTCGAACCGCCCCGCCAGCAGCGCCGCCAGCGCCACCGCGCCGCCCGGCTCGACCACCAGCTTCAGTTCGCGAAAGGCCGCGCCGACCGCTTTGGCAACCTCGTCATCGGAGGCGACGACGCCCCGCACGCCGAGCCGGCGGTTGATCGCGAACGTCAGTTCGCCGGGGATCGGCGCCATCAAGGCGTCGCAGATGGTGTGTCCGCTGCCGTCATGCGCCTCGCGTCGGCCGGTGCTGAGCGAGCGGGCGTGATCGTCGAAGCCGGCCGGCTCCGCCGTCATCACCGCGGCTTGCGGATAGCGCGCCTTGATCGCCACCGCGATGCCGGCCACCAGCCCACCGCCCGACGCCGGTGCGCTGACGATATCCGGCACGAGCCCCAGCGTATCGAGGTCGTCGGCGATCTCGCGGCCGATAGTGCCTTGGCCGGCGATGATCGCAGGATCGTCGAAGGGCGGCACCAGCGTCGCACCGCGCTCCGCCGCGAGCTTGCGCGCGATGGCTTCACGATCCTCGCGGGCGCGGTCGTAAGGCACCACCTCGGCGCCATAGCCTTCGGTGCGCTCGCGCTTGGCGCGCGGCGCGTCGGCCGGCATCACGATGGTCGCGCGCATGTTCAGAAGCTGCGCCGCCGCCGCCACGCCCTGCGCGTGATTGCCGGACGAGAACGCCACCACGCCGCCGCCGCGAGCAGCTTGCGGGATCGCCGACATCTTGTTGAACGCGCCGCGAAACTTGAACGAGCCGGTGCGTTGCAGAACCTCGGCCTTGAACAGCACGCGCGCCCCGGTCGCCGCGTCCAGCGCCGGCGACGACAATAGCGGCGTGCGCACCGCGTAAGGCGCGAGCACGCGCGCGGCGGCATTGATATCGGACGGCGTGACGATGGACGCGGAAGTGAGATCGCTCATATCGATGTGGTACGCGGGTCGCGCTGCGCCGGCAAGGGCGCAGCAAAGCCCCGCTACGACCTGTCGTCGAACGCGAAGAAGTGATGCACCGGGCCGTGACCGTGACCCACGTCCAGCCGGTCGGCGGCGGCGATCGCCGCGCTGATATACACCTTGGCCTGTCGCACCGCCGCCTCCAGCGGCTGCCCCTTCGCCAACCCGGCGGCGATGGCCGACGACAGCGTGCAGCCGGTGCCGTGGGTGTTGGGGGTGGCGATGCGCGGCGCGGCGAGCCGCACCACGCCCTCGCGACGGACCAGATAATCGGTGCTGTCGGGGCCGTCGCCGTGGCCACCCTTGATGAGCACCGCCGCGCAGCCGAGCCGCAGCAGCCGCTCGCCCTGCCCGACGATCTCCGTTTCCGAAGCGGCGACCGGCTCCTCCAGCAGCGCCGCCGCTTCCGGCAGGTTCGGCGTGATGATCGTCGCGCGCGGGATCAGCAGCCGCCGCAGCGCATCGACGGCGTCGCCCGACAACAGCCGGTCGCCGGAGGTGGCGACCATCACTGGATCGACCACGACATGGCGCGGCGACCAACGCATCAGCCCGGCGACGATGGCTTCGATCACCGGGCGCTGCGACACCATCCCGATCTTGACCGCCTTGACATCGAGATCGCTGAACACCGCGTCGATCTGGGCGGTGATGAATTCCGGCGGCACCTCGTGAATGCCGCTGACGCCTCTGGTGTTCTGCGCGGTCAGCGCGGTGATCACCGACGCACCGTAAACGCCGCAGGCGGCAAACGCCTTGAGATCGGCCTGAATGCCGGCCCCGCCGCCGGAATCCGAGCCGGCGATGGTCAGTGCAATCGGAATGGTCATGATCCTGTCTCGCAAAACGTCATGCCCGAACCTCATCCGGGCCTCCATCTTGTGGGGACAGATGGCTTACCGGGTCAAGCCCGGCCATGCCGCGCCATGCCTGACGCCTTGCATCGGCCCGCCATTTCCGGCTTTAGTGCCGGGAAACAGACCGCCGTCCGGAGACGATAAGCGATGGTTCCCTTCTTCGTGCAGATCAAATGCAAGCTCGGCCAGTCCTACGCCGTCGCCAACGCCATCGCCGAAGCCGAAATCGCCTCGGAAATCTATTCGACGGCGGGCGACTTCGATCTGCTGGTGAAGTTCTACGTCGAGAACGACACCGACATCGGCCATTTCGTCAATGAAAAGGTCCAGGTCGTTCCGGGCATTCAGGACACCCGCACCATCATTACCTTCAAGGCGTTCGGCACCAAATAGCGCTGCCGACGACAAAATTCCTCCCTGTTGAAACCAACGCTTGGCTCCCGCATTGTCGTGACTCCGGTGTGAGCGCGTCAAACTCGAGCCCGCACCAGTCCCAGGGAGTGATCCATGACCATCCTGAAACTGGCCTTCGCGACGATGGCGCTCGGCGCCTGCCTCGCCGTCGCCCCGGCTCTGGCCGAAACCGTCGCCCTGAAAGCGACCTTGAACGGCGCGTCCCAGGTCCCGCCCAACGCCAGTAAGGGCACCGGCGCCGCGGCCGTCACCTACGACACCGCCAGCAAGAAGCTGAGTTGGACGGTGACCTATGCCGGCCTCACCGGCCCCGCCACCGCCGGCCACTTCCATGGCCCCGCCGAACCGGGCAAGAACGCCGGTGTCGCCGTTCCGTTCGCCAAGGTCGACACCAGTCCGATCGAAGGCAGCGCCACGCTGACCGATGTCCAGGCTGCCGACCTGCTGGCCGGCAAATACTACGTCAACATCCACACCAAGGAACACCCGGCCGGCGAAATTCGCGGTCAGGTGACGAAGTAAGGCGGGCCGGAATCGCCTTGCCATGAGACAGGCTCAATGAAGCAATCCGGTTCTTCCTTGAGCACCGGATTGCCCTTCTATTCCGCCGCTTCGCTGTGATGGCGTTGCACCTCGCGAATGGCGCTCCACACCCGTTCCGGCGTCGCCGGCATGTCGATGTGATCGATGCCGTATTCGCGCCACAGCGCATTGATGACGGCATTGACCACCGCCGGGCACGAGCCGATCGCGCCCGCCTCGCCCGCGCCCTTGACGCCGAGCGGATTGGTGGCGCACGGCACGTTGTGGGTCTCGAAGGTGATCGCGGTGCCGTCGGCGGCGCGCGGCAGCGCATAGTCCATGAAGGTGCCGGTGACAAGCTGGCCGTCGGTCGCGTCATAGACCGCGCGCTCCATCAGCGCCTGACCGATACCCTGCATGGTGCCGCCGTGAACCTGCCCCGCCAGCAGCAGCGGGTTCAGGGTGACGCCGAAGTCATCGACCACCGCGTAATTCACCAGACGGATCACCCCGGTCGCGGGATCGATCTCGACCTCGACCAGATGCGTGCCGTTGGGGAAGGTGCCGTCGGCGCTGGAGAACGCAGCGCTGGCGTTGAGCTTTGCTGGGTCGCTGCCGGGCCGCCGGGCGAGATCGACGAAGGAAATGCCGCGGTCGGTGCCGGCGACGCGGATCACGCCGTCGTCGATTTCCAGATCTGCCGCGCCTGCTTCGAGCGCGTCGGCGGCGATCTCCTTCAGCTTGACGCCGAGGTCGCGGGTGGCGCGCTGAACGCTGACGCCGCCGGACGGGATCGCGCTGGAGCCGCCGGTGCCGAGCCCGGTCTTGACCTCGTCGGTGTCGCCCTGAACGACGCGGATGCGCTCCAGCGGCAGGCCGAACTGCTCGCTGACAAGCTGGGCGTAAGCGGTCTGGTGGCCCTGCCCGCTCGATTGCGAGCCGATCCGCACCGTGATGTCGCCGTCGGGATCGAGCTGCACATTGGCGGTTTCCTCGCCCATGGTGCCGCAGACCTCGACATAGCTCGCAAGCCCGATGCCGCGCACCAGCCCCTGCCTGCGCGCCGCCCTGGCGCGTTTGGCAAAGCCCTTCCAGTCGCCGATCTCCATCGCCCGCTTCAGGTGCGCGGCGAAATTGCCGGAATCGTAGACCTTGCCGGTCGCGGTTTTGTAGGGCAGCGCGCGCGGCGCGATGAAGTTCTTCAGCCGGATCGCGTCCGGCGTCATGCCGAGTTTTCGCGCGGCCGCGTCGACCAGCCGCTCGATGACGTAGGCCGCCTCCGGCCGCCCCGCGCCGCGATAGGCATCGACCGGCACCGTGTTGGTGAACACGGTGCGGATGCGGCAGTGAAACGCCTTGATGTCGTAGAGGCCGGGCAGCATCCCGGCCCCGCCATAAGGAATGTACGGCCCGAAGGTCGAGAGATAGCCGCCCATGTCGCCGATCAGATCGACGTCCATACCGAGGAATTTGCCGTCTTTGGAAAGCGCCATCCGCGCCGTGGTGACGTTGTCGCGGCCCTGCGAGTCGCCGATGAAATGGTCGGCGCGCTCCGCGGTCCATTTCACGGTCTTGCCGAGCTTGCGCGAGGCCACCGCAATCAGCGCATATTCGCGATAGGGAAACAGCTTGGTGCCGAAACCGCCGCCGACATCCGGGCAGATCACCCGCATCTTCTCGACCGGTAGATGCAGGATGTTCTGGCACAGGATATCGCGCAGGCGATGGCTGCCCTGGCTGCCGACCGTCAGCGTCAGGCGATCGCGCCTGGCGTCGTATTCGCATACCGCCGCGCGGGTTTCCATGTAGTTGGTGACGATACGCGGATTGACGATGGCAATTTCCGCCACCGCATCGGCCTTGGCGAACGCCGCTTCCGTCGCCGCCTTGTCGCCGATGCCGGTGTCGAACAGCACGTTGCCGGGAAACTGCGGCCACACCTGCGGCGCGCCGGCCTTCACCGCGTTGGCGGCGCCGACCACGGCGGGCAGCGGCGTCCAGTCGATCGCGATGGCCTCGATGGCGTCGCGCGCCCGCGCCACGCTGTCGGCAACCACGAAGGCCACGGCGTCGCCGACGTGGCGCACCTCATCCTTGGGGAGGATCGGATAGGGCGGCGCGGTGAACGGCGTATCCGGCAGATTGAACAGGCACGGCAAGCCGCCGAGATCGGGGATGTCGGCGGCGGTCAGGATCAGCGCGACGCCGGGCAGCGCGCGGGCGTGCGTCGCGTCGATGGTGAATTTCGCATGGGCGTGCGGCGAGCGCAGCATCACCGCGTGCAGCGCGGGCATTGGTGCGTGATCGTCGGTGTAGCGGCCGCGGCCGCGCACCAGCGCATCGTCTTCCTTGCGTCGCGCGCTTTTACCGACGCCAAACTTCATCGGTGCCGAAGTAGCCGGGGCCATGATCTCTCCGTTCGGTTTCGTCAAACTGAACCGGAAGCGCCG
Organism: Xanthobacteraceae bacterium; assembly: GCA_049651165.1. GTDB lineage: Bacteria > Pseudomonadota > Alphaproteobacteria > Rhizobiales > Xanthobacteraceae > 62-47. The sequence continues at coordinate 7,151 of JBASBO010000129.1, forward strand.
TCGCGCGGCGTTTCCTTTTTAATTGAGCATGATCTCGTCCGAAAACCGGCTTCCACTTTTCGGGATCATGCTCCAAGAAGTCGCTTGCGTCATTATGACCGGATCAAGGATCGCAGCCAACTCCGCCCAAACAGTGTCAGGATCGCCAGCGCGTAGACCGCGCCGCCGGCCACGACGAGCAGGCCCAGAGTGGCCTCGTCGCGCCACCGCGTCAACGGCGCGAGGTAAAGCGCGCCCCAGCGGGCGACGGCCCACAGCACCGCAGCCGTAAGGCCGCCGGCGACGGCGAACTTGAGGAGCGCGCGGCCGAAGCCATGGTCGAATTCAACGTGGCCGGCGCGCCAGGCGAAGCCCAGCACCAGCAGCAGGTTGACCCAGATTCCGACCGCCGTGGCGAGCGCCAGACCGACCTGCGCCAGCGACCCCATCAGCGCCACCTTCAGCAGCAGATTGACCGCCAGCCCGGTGAGCGAGGCTTTCACCGGCGTCGCGGTATCCTTGCGGGCGTAGAAGGTCGCGACCGCGCTGCGGATCATCACCACCGGGATCAGCCCCACGGTATAGGCCGCGAGCGTCGCGCCGGCTGCCGCCGCATCGGCGGCGGTGAACGCGCCGCGCGCGAACATCGCCCGCATCACCACATCGGGCACGGTGAGAAACGCCGCCACGAACGGCACCGAGAATAGCAGCGAGAACTCGAACGCGCGCAGTTGCGACGCCATCGCCCCCGCCGCGTCGCCGGCGGTGAGCCGCCGCGACATCTCCGGCAACAGCACGGTGCCGATGGC
>JBASBO010000130.1:0-7410 GCA_049651165.1 Xanthobacteraceae bacterium
AATTTATCTTGCGCCGGGCGGGCGGCACATGCGCGCCGTTCGCGCCGGCCCCGGCATGGCGATCGCGCTGGACGACGGGCCGCCGGTCAACTTCTGCAAGCCGGCGGTGGACCCGCTGTTCGCCTCCGCCATCGAGGTCTGGCAGGGCGCGGTGCAGGCGGTCATCCTCACCGGCATGGGATCGGACGGAATGCGCGGAGGGCGCGAGATCGTCGCCGCCGGCGGCAGCGTCATCGCTCAGGACGAAGCGACCAGCGTGGTGTGGGGAATGCCCGGCGCGGCCGCCAATGCCGGCATCTGCGCCGCGGTGCTGCCGCTCGGCGAGATCGGCCCGAAACTCAACCGGCTGTTCGCGGGAGACCGATCGTGACGCCCGCCGATTATCAGTTCCTGCAAAAGTTTCTCAAGGACCGCTCCGGTCTCGATCTCTCCGCCGACAAGCAGTACCTGATCGACAGCCGGCTGTCGCCGATCGCCCGCAAGATCGGGCTTCCCGGGCTTGGCGAACTGGTGCAGAGGCTGCGCGCCGGCGACAACGCCACCGCGAAGCTGGTGGTCGAGGCGATGACCACCAACGAGACGTTCTTCTTCCGCGACAAGGTTCCGTTCGATCATTTGCGCCAGACGATCCTGCCGGCTCTGCTGCGCGCGCGCGCCGGCCGCCGGGCGTTGCGGATCTGGAGCGCGGCGTGCTCGACCGGACAGGAGCCGTATTCGATCGCGATGTGCCTGAAGGAGATCGGCGCGGCGCTCGACGGCTGGCGCATCGAGATCGTCGCCACCGATCTGGCGCAGGCTGTGCTGGATCGTTCGACAGCCGGCGTCTTCAGCCAGTTCGAGGTGCAGCGCGGGCTGCCGATCCAGATGCTGATGAAGTATTTCCGTCAGGTCGGCGACATGTGGCAGATCAACGCCGACATCCGCGCGATGGTTCAGTTCAGGCAACTGAACCTGCTGCACGATATCTCCCATCTCGGCGCGTTCGACGTGATCTTCTGCCGCAACGTGCTGATCTATTTCGATCTCGACGGCAAAGCGCAGGTGTTCAGGCAACTGGCGAAAGCGACCGCCGCCGACGGTTTCCTGGTGCTGGGCGCGGCGGAGACGGTGGTCGGGGTGACCGACCTGTTCCAGCCGGCTCCGGATCGCCGCGGCCTTTACTGCCCGAGCCCGGTGCGCGGTGCGCCGCCGCTGGTGCCGCTGGATGCGCTGTCGTCGCCGAGCCGCAGCGCGCCGTCGCTGGTCTGAGCGGCGGGACGCCGGTCGCTTCATTCCGAGCCGAGTCGGCAGTCCGCCGGCGCAGGCAGTCTTCTCCGTTTTGTCGTGGTTGAGCTTGTCGCGGGGGGCATCGTGACAGCGCAAAGACCTTTCGTCGCGGTGGTAGGCAACGTGTATTCAGAGTTAATGCAGCGTTAAGCGGCGCGACTTAAGTACACTGTTACATTGTGCGGGGACCGGAGCTTCCGATGGAATTGAAAGATGTTCTTGGCAATATCGTCAATCTGAGCATGTCGTCGGTCGATGTGAGCGTGACGACGGCCCACATCCTGTCCCATGGCCGCGGCATCCAGAGCGCGGCGACCTCGATGGCCGGAGCGATCGAGGAGTTGTCCATCTCCATCGGCGAGATCGAGAACTCGGCGCAGCGTTCCTCGCAAGCCGCGCACGAGTCCAGCGAACTGACCGGTAAGGGCATTGAGGGGCTGTCCAGCCTGCGCAACCAGATTTTGGACACCCGCGAAACCTTCGGCGCCATCGCCGGCAAGATCGCGGAATTGCGCGGGGTCGTGGCCAATCTCGGCAAGGTCGTCGACCTGATCTCGAAGATTGCGGCGCAGACCAATCTTCTGGCCCTCAACGCCACCATTGAGGCAGCGCGAGCCGGCGATCATGGCCGCGGCTTTGCCGTGGTGGCGAGCGAGGTGAAATCGCTGTCTCGCCAGACCAGCGAATCGACCGACACCATCCGCAAGCAGATCGACACCCTCGGCGCCGCGTTCTCCCAGGTGATCGACTCGGTCGCCAAATCGGAGACGGCGGTCGATACCGTGGTGAGTCTTGCGGAAAATGTCGGCCAGCGCTTCGAGGCCATCAACGACAACGCCACCTCGATCTCCGGCAAGGTCACCGAGCTGGCCGAGATCATTTCGCAGCAGAAGCTCGCGGTCGGACAGTTGTCGCAGCATATGTCGGTAGTCAAGGACCAGAGCAACAACAATCTGGAGGCGGTCGAGAACCTCGCGAATCAGTCCGATCGCACTGTGCAGCTCGTCGAGACGTGGCGCGCCGAGCTTGCCGTCCAGGACATCGAAAACAAGGTCATCTACCTTGCCAAGGCCGACCACTTGCTCTGGAAGAAGCGGCTGCTCGACATGGCGCTCGGCCGCTCCAACCTGAAGGCGTCGGAGCTGACCGACCATACGCTGTGCCGGCTCGGCAAGTGGTACTACAGCCCCGACAACCGCATGAAAAACCTGCCGTCGTTCGTGGCGATCGAAGCGCCGCACAAAAAGGTGCACTATCACGGCATCGAGGCCGCCAAGAGGTTCGAGATCCATCAGCTCGATGAAGGCATGGCGCACTTCCGCAAGCTTGAGGAGGCATCGACCGAGGTGCTGCGGGCACTGACCGAGTTGGAGCGTCAGACGCTGATGTAGAACCGCGCCGGACGCGGCATAACGCAATAAGACATAGGGTCTTTCACCGTTTCCATGAAACGGGCTTCGGTTCCGACGGAATGAGAACCGAAGCTCCGGCGCCTGTCTTTTTTTGTTTGAGCATGATCTGGTCCGACCCGAAGGGCCGCGCAGCGCAAACCGGTTTCTGCTTTTCGAAGATCATGCTCTATCGCAAGCAAAAACCCCGCCGTTGCGGGCGGGGCTCTCTATTCACGCCGATGTACATCCGATCAGGCGGGAATGCGGACCTCGTCCTCGTGCGGCTCGCGCAGCACGTAGCCGCGGCCCCAGACGGTCTCGATGAAATTGCGGCCTTCGGAAGCGTTGGCGAGCTTCTTGCGCAGCTTGCAGATGAAGACGTCGATGATCTTCAGTTCGGGCTCGTCCATGCCGCCGTAGAGGTGGTTGAGGAACATTTCCTTGGTCAGCGTGGTGCCCTTGCGCAAGCTGAGCAGCTCCAGCATCTGATATTCCTTGCCGGTCAGATGCACGCGCTGGCCGGCGACCTCGACGGTCTTGGTGTCGAGGTTGACGACCAGGTCGCCGGTCTGGATCACCGACTGCGCATGGCCCTTGGAGCGGCGCACGATGGCGTGGATGCGGGCGACCAGTTCGTCCTTGTGGAAAGGCTTGGTCATGTAGTCGTCGGCGCCGACGCCGAGACCCTTGACCTTGTCCTCGATGCCGGCGAGGCCGGAGAGGATCAGAATCGGTGTCTTGATCTTCGAGACGCGAAGCTGCTTGAGCACGTCATAGCCGGACATATCCGGCAGGTTGAGGTCGAGCAGGATGATGTCGTAGTCGTAGAGCTTGCCGAGATCGACGCCTTCTTCGCCAAGGTCGGTCGTATAGACGTTGAAGCTCTCGGATTTGAGCATCAGCTCGATCGACTGCGCGACGGCACTGTCGTCTTCAATCAGCAATACGCGCATGTCAGTCCCCTATCGTAGCCGCTCCGGGCGTCAGGTCGTCCGCACTCCTTGCGGCACTAAAAACGCCTTTGAACAACTGATTCGAATCCTGACGGGATATGGTTAACAAAACCTGATTCCGGTCCGCAAGCGCAATCGTGCAATTTTTGTCGAATCGCCTTAAAACATTGCGGCAGGGCAGCTTTTATCTTCCGTTCTCGCTCAAGTTTCGCATCAAGAGACGGACCTAACCGTTTGGCCAACCGCCTCCTGGGACACGCGCCTCTTTGGCCGCGCGGGTCCCCTCAGTCACCAAAGACCGTGACGCAATGATTAACGATGCGGGTAAACACGAAGTTAAGGCGAAGCCGGCAATACGCGGAAACTTAAGGTTTTCGCCGTGAAAGCGCTGGCCACCCAGATCGACGATATCGACGCCGTCAATATTTATGGCCGCGTCGTCGGCGTACGCGGGCTGATGGTCGAGGTCGCGGGGCCGATCCATGCCATGTCGGTGGGGGCGCGGATCGTCATCGAGACCGGCGGCGAGCGCTTCATTCCCTGCGAGGTGATCGGCTTCACCGGCGACAACGCGGTGGTGATGCCGTTCGCCGGCCTCGACGGGGTGCGGCGCGGCTGCCGGGCGGTGATCGCCAACGCCTCCGGTCTGGTGCGGCCGTCGCCGTCCTGGCTCGGCCGGGTGCTGAACGCCATGGGCGAGCCGATCGACGGCAAGGGACCGCTGGCGCAGGGGCCGGTGGCAATGCCGTACCGCAACGCGCCGCCACCGGCGCACGCCCGCAAGCGCGTCGGCGTACCGCTCGACCTCGGGGTGCGCGCGCTCAATACCTTCCTGACCTGCTGCCGCGGCCAGCGCATGGGCATCTTCGCCGGCTCCGGCGTCGGCAAGTCGGTGCTGCTGTCGATGCTGGCCCGCAACGTCGATGCCGATATCTCGGTGATCGGGCTGGTCGGCGAGCGCGGCCGCGAGGTGCAGGAGTTCTTGCAGGACGACCTCGGTGACGAGGGTCTGGCGCGCTCGGTGGTGGTGGTGGCGACCTCCGACGAGCCGGCCTTGATGCGGCGGCAGGCGGCCTATCTGACGCTGGCGATCGCCGAATACTTCCGCGACGAGGGCAAATCGGTGATGTGCATGATGGACTCGGTCACCCGCTTCGCCATGGCGCAGCGCGAGATCGGGCTCTCCGCCGGCGAGCCGCCGACCGCCAAGGGCTATACGCCGACGGTCTTCACCGAACTGCCGAAGCTGTTGGAGCGCGCCGGCCCCGGCACCGGGGAGGGCAGCATCACCGGCATCTTCACCGTGCTGGTGGACGGCGACGACCACAACGAGCCGGTGGCCGACGCGGTGCGCGGCATTCTCGACGGCCATATCGTGATGGAGCGTTCGATCGCCGAGCGCGGCCGCTACCCCGCCATCAACGTGCTCAAATCGGTGTCGCGCACCATGCCGAGAAGCGCGGCGCCCGCCTATCTGCCGGTCATCACCCGGGCGCGCCAGGTGATGGCGACCTATGCCGACATGGAGGAACTGATCCGGCTCGGGGCCTATCGCGCCGGTTCCAGCCCCGAAGTGGACGAGGCGATCCGGCTGCACGAGCCGCTGGAGGATTTTTTACGACAGGCCAAGGACGAGGTGACGGGGCTGGCCGAGGGTTACGGCCAACTCGCTCAAATCGTCGGGTCGCCGGAAACGGAACGCTAACTTTGTCGGGCCATCATCGCAGCGTCTGTTGTCCGCCGGCGGGGCCTTTCGCGAGGAGCCGGTCTTGTCCCGTTTCCATATCGGGACTTCTGGGGAGTACGAGTCGATGAAGTCACGAGAAACCCTGATCCGCCTGAAGAAATTCCAGGTCGATGAGAAGCGCCGCAGGGTCGCGCAGATCGAGAGCATGATCGCCGATTTCGAGCGGATGTGTCTCGACCTCGAGCGCGAGATCGAAAGCGAGCAGGAGCGCGCCGGGATCAACGATCCGACCCATTTCGCCTATCCGACCTACGCCAAGGCGGCGATTGTCCGCCGCGAGAACCTGACCCGCTCGGCCGACGAACTGCGGGTGCAACTGGACGACGCCAAGGCGCAACTCGGCGATGCGTTCGAGGAACTGAAGAAGGTCGAATTATTGGACGAGCGCGATCAGGCGCGCGAGCGCGCCGAGGAGAGCGCCCGCGAGCAGGCGGACCTCAACGCCATCGGCCTGATGCGTTCGCGGATCGGCGCCGTCGCCTGAGCCGCTCCGTCGCGGCCGCGGCAGTCGTTACACTGAAAGCCCGGGCCGTGAGGCCCAGGCTTTTCGTTTCAGCGTGGGGTTGATGTGGGACTCCACAAACGAAAAACGCCCGCGGGGGGACGGGCGTTTCTCTATTTGTCGTGCGTCAGCTTGGGGGGACTGACGGGACGACATACTCACAAGGCGACTTTGGGGGGCAAGGTAAAGAGCCTCGTGAATCTCCAAATTCCTGTTCGTTCAGCGGATCACCATGTTTGCATCCGAACTGGTCAGCGCAACCGGAGCGCCGGCCTTGATGACGCGGGCGGTCTGCATCCCGCTGTCGTCGTTGACGCGAGCCGAAATGCCGAAGCCTGCCACCGCGATACCGGCCACCAGCGCGACCACCACGATCTTCAGGTGGGTCATGCGGTCGGCGCTGTAAATCGAATGATTCATGGAAGCCTCCTGCCGTTCTGCCTGCCGCCGTTCTTCCTGCCTGTAGGTCACTCCAGTCTGCCGGCAGGTTCAAAATCCCGCATCGAAACCCTCACGAAACAAACGTAGGACACCTGCTTGCAGTTCCAAAGGGGGGATCACAAGGCGGTGATAACAGTTGAAGGTTCGCGATGGGAAAACCGAAGGCTGCGGCGATCTCGGATTAGACTATAAACATCAATCGCTTAATTATAGTTCCGAAATTGCTGGAAATTGCGCTGGCGCATCCACGTCCCGTCAACCATGCGGCAAAGGGGTTGCCTGTTGTCAAAAAGTCGCAGGCGTTTTCCGCTACACCCATGGCGTTTCGAGCGAAGCATCTCCTCGGGTTCGCCCCGAGGGTGGATGCCGGTTCGCGTCAAGAAAACGCGTCACACATAAAGATGGAGCCCCGCTTCCGGCTTCGGCCGGAGTGGAGCCTTCCGGCTCCTTGACCCGGTCCCGCGTTTGGCGTTTCTCCGGAAAACTGTTCCCCGGACGACGAGGGCATGATGCCGGCGACCCTGGACGATGAAGATCTCGCGCGGATGCTGCGCGACGACTGCCCTTATTCCGATCCGACCACCGAAGGGCTCGGCATCGCCGGCCGCCCGGCGCGCGCGACGCTGGTCGCGCGTCACGACATGACCGTGTGCGCGTCCGAGGAGGCGGCGCGGATGTTCGAACTGTCGGGCGCTTCCGCGCGCGTCGTCGTTGCATCGGGGACGCAGGCCGCGGCGGGCACGCTGCTGCTGGAGGCGGAAGGCGCGGCGGCCGGCCTGCATCGCACCTACAAGATGGCGCAGACCCTGATGGAGGTCTTGTCCGGCATCGCCACCAGCGCCCGCGCCATCGTCGATGCCGCGCACGCGGTCAATCCGCGTTGCCGGGTGGCGTGCACGCGCAAGCACATGCCGGGCATGAAGCGGCTGGCGCTGCGCGCCATCGAGGCCGGCGGCGCGGTGCCGCACCGCCTCGGCCTGTCGGATTACGTGCTGGTGTTCGAGCCGCACCGCGCCCTGCTCGATCCCGCGATCCCGCTCACTGAACACTTCGCGCGGCTGAAGGCCCATGCGCCGGAGCGCCGGCTCGCCGCCGAGGCCGACACCGTCG
>JBASBO010000131.1:0-5255 GCA_049651165.1 Xanthobacteraceae bacterium
ATCCTCGCCGGCGCCGGCCTGTTGTGGGGACAGAAGGGCCTCTCCTATGTGCGCGGCCTGCTCGGCAAGTCGGCGCAGGTCACGACGCAAGCGCCGAAGGACGCCTCCAACGCGCCGCCGCCGAAGATCGCCGACCGCGTCGGCCAGCCGGGCGCGACCGACGCGGTCGCTCCGATCGCCCAGCGCGTGGTGCTGTATGACGAGGACCCCAGCGATCCCAAGGGCAAGCAGTATGTCGGCAGCGTGATCTGGCGCACCGAGCCGGTCAAGAGCAGCGACGGCAAGCCGGACGATATCGCGGTGCGCGCCGATGTCGAGATTCCCGAGCGCAAGTTCAAGATGACGATGTCGTTCCGTCGCAACACCGACAGTTCGCTGCCGGCGAGCCACACCGCCGAACTGACCTTCGTGCTGCCGCCGGACTATGACAACGGCAGCGTCGCCAACGTGCCCGGCATGTTGATGAAGTCCAACGAGCAGGCGCGCGGCACCCCGCTGGCCGGGCAGGCGGTCAAGGTCACCGACGGCTTCTTCCTGATCGGGCTGTCGAATGCCCCGAGCGACCGCGCGCGCAATCTTCAGCTTCTGAAGGAGCGCTCGTGGTTCGATATCCCGCTGGTCTATTCGAACCAGCGCCGCGCCATCATCGCCATCGAGAAGGGCGCGCCGGGCGAGCGCGCCTTCAACGGCGCATTCATGGCCTGGGGCGAGTAGCGGTCCTCGACGCGCCCTTCCCGCAAAACCTCGATACGCCGTCGTTGCGAAGGCAGGTGCGGCGATTTTCGTACTGCCAATCCCCACACGAAACGAATTCCGATCGTACGCTCAGGACAGTTTCCGATCCGGCATCGATTCATCCCTTTCCGACGGCGGCGGCACGCATGGCACCAATTCTCCGCCGCCCCCTTGTGGAGCCGCGCCATCTCGCACAATCTTCGCTCCCCCGCCGCCAGAGACGTGACCGCTCTTGCCCTCCTCCTCCCGCACCCTGCTCGCGCGGCTGTTCGACCAGCCTTATCTGCTGCTGATCCTGACGATGATCTTCTGGGCGGGTAACGCCATCGTCGGACGCTATGTCGCCGGCGACATCCCGCCGGTGACGCTGGCCTTCATCCGCTGGACCGGCGCGACCATGCTCATCATGCCGTTCGCGTGGCGCTATCTGAAGCGCGACTGGCCGGTGATCCGCAAAAATCTCGGCGTGTTGCTGATGATTTCGATCGCGGGCGTCGGCGCGTTCAACACGCTGCAATACACGGCGCTGGAATATACGCAGGCCATCAACGTCGTGCTGCTGCTAGCAGCCGGGCCGCTGTTCATCGCGATGTGGTCGCTGATCCTGCTGGGGGTACGGCTGACCTGGATGCAGGCGGCCGGCATCGCGCTGTCGATGCTCGGAGTGCTGGTGATCCTGCTGCGCGGCGACCTCGGCGAACTGGCGCACATCCGGTTCAACACCGGCGACCTGCTTATCATCGTCGCGCTGGCGATCTTCGGCTACTACTCGGTGATGGTGCTGAAGCGGCCGGAGATTCACGGCCTGTCGTTCCTTGCCTTCACCTTCTGCTGCGGCGCGCTGAGCCTGGTGCCGCTGCTGATGCTCGAACTGTGGCTGCGCCCGGTGATGGCGGTGACGCTGCCCAACCTGCTGGCGCTGGCCTACGTCGTGGTGTTTCCCTCGACGCTGGCCTATCCCTGCTATAACCGCGCCGTCGAACTGATCGGCGCCAACCGCTCCGCGCCGTTCGGCCATCTGGTGCCGCTGTTCGGCACGGTGCTGGCGATCGTCCTGCTCGGCGAACGGATGCACCTCTTTCACGTCATCGGCTTCGTGCTGGTGCTGTCGGGAATCTATATCGCCGCGCGCAAACCGCGCAATGCCTCCGTATCTGACTCGAAATGAGGGTCGCGGGATCAAGCGACCTCAGAGCGTTTTCAAGCGAAGTGGAATCCGGTTCGCGTGAAGAAAACGCGTCAAAACAAGAAGCTGGAGTCGTCCCTGCGCAGGCAGGGACCCATAGCCGTGTCGCTGCGATTTGGCTGCGGCGGTCAATTTATTCGAATCTCGCGCTTGAAAGCTGACGCCAGGGATTATGGGTCCCCGCCTGCGCGGGGACGACGATTTTCGTGTTGTACCTCTGTCCAAAAACGAACTTCCAAACCGGCCGCTCAGAACGTCAGCGCCTTCACCTGCTTCACCTGCGGCAATTGCCGGATATCGTCGAGCACGTCGTCCGGCACCGCGCCGTCCACCTCAACCAGCGCGATGGCGTCGCCACCCTGCTTGTGGCGGCCGAGGTTGAAAGTGGCGATATTGACCTTGGCGTTGCCGAGGATCGAGGCGAACTTGCCGATGAAGCCCGGCTTGTCCTCGTTGGTGACGTAGATCATCGAATGGGCGAATTCGGCGTCGACGCGGATGCCCTTGATGTCGGTCAGGCGCGGCTTGCCGTCGGCGTAGACCGTGCCGGACACCGAACGCTCCTGCCGCTCGGTGGTCAACGTGACGGTGATGAGGCTTTCGTAATCGCTCTGCGCCGCGCGCACCACTTCGTCCACCACCATGCCACGTTCCTTGGCGACAACGGGAGCCGACACCACGTTGACGTCGCCCAGCATCGGCCGCAGCAACCCGGTGAGCGCCGCCGAGGTCAGCGCCTTGATCTTCATCTCCGCGACCTGGCCCTCATAGGTGATGGTGACCTTGCCGATGCCGGTTTCGGTCAACTGGCCCGCGAACGAGCCGAGCTTTTCGGCAAGCTCCACGAACGGCTTCAGCTTCGGCGCTTCCTCGGCGGTGATCGAGGGGAAGTTGATGGCATTGGTGATCGCGCCGGTGAGCAGATAGTCCGACATCTGCTCGGCGACCTGCAACGCGACGTTCTCCTGCGCTTCCGTGGTGGATGCGCCGAGATGCGGCGTGCAGATGACGTTGGCGCGGCCGAACAGCACGTTCTTGGTCGCCGGCTCCTCGACGAACACGTCGAAGGCCGCGCCGGCGACGTGTTTGGAATCCAGCGCATCGGCCAGCGCCTGCTCGTCCACCAGTCCGCCGCGCGCGCAATTGATGATACGCACACCCTTCTTCATCTTGGCGATCGCCTTGGCGTCGACGATGTTGCGGGTCTTGTCGGTGAGCGGGGTGTGCAGGGTGATGAAGTCGGCGCGCTTGAACAGGTCGTCAAGCTCGACCTTCTCGACGCCGAGATCCTTGGCGCGCTCCGGAGACAGGAACGGATCGAACGCGATCACCTTCATCTTCAGGCCGACGGCGCGATCGGCGACGATCGAGCCGATGTTGCCGCAGCCGATCACGCCGAGCGTCTTGGCGGTGATCTCGACGCCCATGAAGCGGTTCTTCTCCCACTTGCCTGCTTGCGTCGAGGCATCGGCCGCGGGAATTTCGCGCGCCAGCGACAGCATCAGGGTGATGGCGTGCTCGGCGGTGGTGATCGAGTTGCCGAACGGCGTGTTCATCACAATGATGCCTTTGGCGGTCGCCGCCGGAATCTCGACGTTGTCGACGCCGATGCCGGCGCGGCCGATCACCTTCAGCTTCTTGGCGTTGGCGAGAATCTTCGCGGTCGCCTTGGTGGCCGAGCGGATCGCGAGGCCGTCGTAGTTGCCGATCACTTCGGCGAGCTTGTCCTTGTCCTTGCCGAGGTTGGGCTGGAAATCGACCTCGATGCCGCGATCCTTGAAGATCTGCACGGCGGCGGGGCTGAGGGCATCGGAAATCAGAACTTTCGGTTTGGCCATGGGAGTAAACCTTTGCGTAGGATGATTTGATGCCGTCACCCGCGGGCTTGACCCGCGGGTCCATCGTTTTCGGAAGAAGGATGGATTGCCGGATCAAGTCCGGCAATGACGCATCGCCTGCTGATGGAAGGTGTTAAGCCGCCTTGGCGAGCGACGCCTTGGCTTCCGCGAAGGCCCAGTCGAGCCACTGGGTCAGCACCGCGACGTCGGCGGCTTCCACGGTGGCGCCGCACCAGATGCGCAGGCCGGGAGGCGCGTCGCGATAGTGACCGAAGTCGAAGCCCGCGCCTTCCTTCTCGACCGCGCTGACGATCGCCTTGGCGAACGCAGCTTGCGCGTCAGGCGGCAGCGCGGTGATCGCGGGATCGACCACCTTGAGGCAGACCGAGGTGTTGGAGCGGATCGCCGGATCGGCGGCGAGGAAATCGATCCATGGGGTTTTCGCCACCCAGTCGCTCAGCGCCCTGGTGTTGGCGTCGGCGCGGCCGATCAGCCCGTTCAGGCCACCGACCGATTTGGCCCAGGTCAGCGTATCCAGATAGTCCTCGACGCACAGCATCGACGGCGTGTTGATGGTCTCGCCGACGAAGATGCCGTCGATCAGCTTGCCGCCCTTGGTCATGCGGAAGATTTTCGGCATCGGCCACGGCGGCGTGTAGCTCTCCAGCCGCGCGACCGCGCGCGGCGAAAGGATCAACATGCCGTGCGCGCCCTCGCCGCCCAACGCCTTCTGCCACGAGAAGGTGACGACATCGAGCTTGGCCCAGTCGAGCGGTTGCGCGAACGCCGCCGAGGTGGCGTCGCAAATGGTCAGCCCCTCGCGGTCGGCCTTGATCCAGTCGGCGTTGGGCACGCGCACGCCGGAGGTGGTGCCGTTCCAGGTGAAGACGATATCGGATTTGGGATCGGCCTTGGCGAGGTCGGCGATCTCGCCGTAGCCCGCCTTCAGCGTGGTGACGTCCTTCAATTTGAGTTGCTTGACGACGTCGGTGACCCAGCCCTCGCCGAAGGATTCCCAGGCGATCATGGTGACGGGGCGCGGGCCGAGCAGCGACCACAGCGCCATTTCCACCGCGCCGGTGTCCGACGCCGGCACGATGCCGATCTTGTAATCGGCGGGCACTTGCAGCACCTCGCGCGTCAGATCGATGGCGAGCTTGAGCTTCGCCTTGCCGACCTTGGCGCGGTGCGAGCGGCCGAGCGCTGCGTCGTTGAGATTTTGGGGGGTCCAGCCGGGGCGCTTGGCGCAGGGGCCGGAGGAGAAATGCGGCACGGCGGGCCGCGCGGCGGGCTTCGCGACAGTCATCGTCTATCCTTCCAGATAGTAAGCCTCCCGTTGGGGGGAGGTGTCCCGCCGCGGGAGATACGCCAAGCCGCCGTGCCGGTCAAGGAAAACACGGAACCATGCGACGAAGGATGGATAACGATTCGCCAAGCGCCCGGCGGCGGTCACGACGGCGCTGCCGCACGCGATCGCCGGCGCGCCGGTGATGGCC
>JBASBO010000132.1:0-12728 GCA_049651165.1 Xanthobacteraceae bacterium
CCGCAATGGCCACCGGCGCGCGCGGCTTCTCGTTCCGCGGCCGCGCCGCCGATCCGTTCGCCGCGCCCGAGCGGCTGACGGTGGCGGAGGCGTTTTCGCGCTTCGCCGGCATCGATCTGCTGGCGACGATCCGCGACGGGGAGGGCGCGCGGGATGCACTCTCCGCCCTTGCGCGCGAAAAAGTGCGCGTCGCGGACGACGACACCTGGTCGGACATTTTCAGCAAGATTCTTGTTGCGCATGTCGAGCCGAACCTCGGCGATGGCCGGCCGACCGTCTTGTATGAATATCCCGCGCCGGAATCGGCGCTGGCGCGCGTCAAGGCGGGCGACCCGCGCGTCGCCGAGCGGTTCGAGGTCTATGCCTGCGGCGTCGAACTGGCCAACGGTTTCGGAGAACTGACCGACGCGGCCGAGCAGCGGCGGCGGTTCACGCAGGCGATGGACGACAAGGCGCGGCTTTACGGCGAGCGCTATCCGCTCGACGAGGATTTTCTCGCGGCACTGGCCGACATGCCGGAGGCGAGCGGCGTCGCGCTCGGCTTCGACCGGCTGGTGATGCTGGCGAGCGGCGCACAGCGCATCGATCAGGTGGTGTGGACGCCGCCGGCGGACGACGCATGAACAAAAAGGTTTCCACCACGCTGCGCCAGCCGCAGCAGTTGATCGCGCAGGGTCTCGCGCCGGCGGCGGCGCTGGCCGACCTCGAAAAGGTCGCGGCGCGCTACGCGGTGGCGCTGACGCCGGAGGTGGCGGCACTGATCGACCCGGCCGATCCCACCGATCCGATCGCGCGCCAATACCTTCCCGACGCGCGCGAACTGGATCATGCGCCGATCGACGACGCCGATCCGATCGGCGACGGCGTCCGCTCGCCGGTCGAAGGTATCGTCCATCGCTATCCCGACCGCGTGCTGTTCAAGCTGGTGCATGTCTGCGCGGTCTATTGCCGCTTCTGTTTCCGCCGCGAGATGGTGGGGCCGGGCAAGGAGACGGCGCTGACGCCGGAAATCTATGCCCGCGCGCTCGACTACATCCGCGCGCATCCCGAAATCTGGGAGGTGATCCTGACCGGCGGCGATCCGCTGGTGCTGTCGCCGCGCCGGCTCGCCGAGGTGATGGCCGATCTTGCCGCCATCGATCACGTCCGCATTGTCCGCATCCACTCGCGGGTGCCGATGGCCGATCCGGCGCGCGTCACGCCGGAGATGGTGGCGGCGCTGCGCGTCGACGGCGTCACCACATGGCTCGCGGTCCATGCCAACCATCCGCGCGAATTCTCGGCCGCCGCGCGCGCCGCCTGCGCGCGGCTCGCGGATGCGGGAATCCCGCTGGTCAGCCAGTCGGTGCTGCTTGCCGGCGTCAACGACGACGCGGCGACGCTGGAGGCGTTGATGCGGACCTTCGTTGAATGTCGGATCAAGCCTTATTATCTACATCATGGCGATCTGGCGCCGGGCACCGCGCATCTGCGCGCCACGCTGGAGCGCGGGCGGGAGTTGATGCGCGAGATCCGGGGCCGCGTCTCGGGCCTGTGCCAACCGGAATTCGTGCTCGATATTCCGGGCGGTTTCGGCAAGGCTCCGGTGGGGCCGAGCTACCTGTCGCGCGATCGTGAGGCGGCAACGGGCGGCGGCTATCGTATCGTCGATTACTGCGGTGGCATTCACGCCTATCCGCCGTCATCCTGACGATCCCGGCGCGGTAGCGCGCGGCGCTCGAATCCGCTTCAATGGAGCCCTGAACGGGAATCGATGGAGGCCGACATGACCAAATGGATGATGACAGCGGCCTTGTTCCTGACGGTCGCTGTGTCCGGCGCGCTGGCGCAGACCGGCCGCACCGCGCCGAACTCAGTGAGCCCGAACGCGACCACGCCGAATCCCGGTATCGGGACCGCCATTCCCAATGCGCCGGTCGGGCACCGCCAGCCGCGTCGCGGCGACGTCTCCGGCAGCGCGCTGCAACCCGATCCCAACGACCCGGTGACGCGCGAGGACGCCGAACTCAACCGCAAGCTCAAGAGCATCTGCCGAGGGTGCTAGAGCCTGTTTCAACTGCGTTGAATCAGGCTCCTCGCTTATCTTTTTATTTGAGCATGATCTTTTCCGAAAACCGGTTTCCACTTTTCGGGATCATGCTCTAGCGCATCGGGGCTTGGCAGGCCGTTGAAAAATGACGACGCACCCCGGACGCGGCGCGGCATGAAATGCCGCTCCGCAGAGCCGGGGTCGTTCCAGTCACGGTGTCTGCAACGGTCCCGGTCCTGCGAAGCCGCGCTATGCGCTGCATCGCGCCCGGGACACCGGCGGAGATGAAAGCCGAGCTGTCATGAATTGCGCGCGGCGAGCGCGACGCCGATCAGGGTCGCGCCGCCGAACACCAGGTTGATGCCGACCAGAAGCCCGATCGCCCATAGCGCCGAGCCGGGCAGGCCGGCGACGATGATGATGGCGACGAGGATATCCATCAGACCGGCGGTCAGCATCCAGCCCCAGCGCTGCGGCAGTGCGCGGCGATGCTCCAGCGCATACATGATGGTGGTGACGCCCTCGGCGAGGAAATACGCGCCGACCACGATGGTCAGCGTCAGCGTGCCCTGGATCGGCCGCGCCAGCAGGATGACGCCGACGGCAATCGCCAATAGCGCCGAGATCAGCGACCACCAGAAGCCCGGAATCTCGCGTGCCCACAGTGTCAGGGCCAGCGCGGCGACGCCGCTGATGATGAACAGCCAGCCGAGGAAGACCGTGACCGCGATGCTGGCGAGCGGCGGCACCAAGATCGCCGCGAAGCCGATGATGACCAGCAGGATGCCCTCGATGAGGAAGGCCAGCCAGCGCTTGCGCACGGCGGTCTGGAATCTCGATCGCAGATCGCCGATGTCCTGAGAACCGGTGTTTTGCGAACCGGTATCCTGGGGAAGCGTCATGGAAATCTCCTGCACTGATGTGGTGTGCTGCCCGCGATGATTATCGGTCGTCAGCGCACGCGGAAACGCGGCGGTGAGGCCCGGCCCGCCCGATAACGCGACAACATGCCGCCGGTTCCATTCAGGTCTCGACGATGGCGACGGCGCGGGTCCAGCCCGCCGACGCGCGTTCGATCTTCACCGGAAAGCACGACACGGTAAATCCGACCGAGGGCAGTTGTTCAAGGTTATGGAGCTTTTCCAGATGGCAATAGCCGATATGGCGGCCGGCCTTGTGGCCTTCCCAGATCAGGCTGGCGTCGCGGGTCGCGGCGTATTTTCTGGCGGTGTGGACGAAGGGCGCGTCCCAGCTCCAGCCATCGGTGCCGGTGAGGCGTACGCCGCGCTCCAGCAGATACATCGTCGCCTCGTAGCCCATGCCGCAACCGGAAGTGACGTAATCGGGCTGCCCGTATTTCGCGCCGGCGCTGGTGTTGACGACGACGATGTCGAGCGGCGCGAGCGTGTGGCCGATGCGCTTCAGTTCGTCGACGACGTCGGCCGCGGTGGCGACGTAGCCGTCCGGCAGGTGGCGGAAGTCGAGTTTGACGCCGCGTTGCAGGCACCACTCCAGCGGCACCTCGTCGATGGTCCATGCACGCTCGCCGCGATTCATCGTCGGGTGGAAATGCCAGGGCGCATCGAGATGGGTGCCGTTGTGGGTGGACAGACGCACCGCCTCGACCGCCCAGCCCTGGGCGTCCGGCAGGTCCTCCGCCTTCAGGCCGTCGAAGAACGGCAGCATCTGCGCCAGCCCCTGCCGATGGTCGATATACTGGATGGTCGGATGATGGCCGGGCGGGTCGGCGGGAACGTCGTTCTGCAACGGCACCGAGATATCGATCAGCTTGCGCGCCATGGAGGGCTCCTGTCTCGCGTCATCTAAATGAAGGGCGGCGCGAGCGTAGCGCGCGGCGGGCCGTGTGCCCAAGGCAGGTTTCCGGGAATCGTCCAACAAAATGTCCAACAGCGCGCGAGGGGCGGACCGGGCTTGCCCGTGTGGGCAAACGCCTTTATAGGTTCGCCGCTGTCTTCGGATCAGGATGCCCGGCGTCGCTTCGGCGCAGGGCTGACGCTTCTATCAAGCGCTTGATTTTGCGGGTATTCCTAACGGCAGCGCGGAATGGTCGAGGCTTGACGCTTAAGGATTCGCGTCGGGCCGGGTGTTCCGCTCCCTTCGTCTATCGGTCAGGACGCCACCCTTTCACGGTGGAGAGAGCGGTTCGATTCCGCTAGGGAGCGCCAATAAAATCAATCCCTTAACTTGCCTGCTGTATTCCATGTCCAATGGATGTCTAATATACGACTGTGGACTTCCATGAACGGGGGACCAGTTCGCTCTGGTGGTTGCGATCCACGGCACCATCGAGATGCGTACCGGTAATTGTCGATTAGGCATCTGGTGTCCTTCTAGGGGGGCTCAGTGTCGAATCAGATATTGCATTCGAAATGAAATTCGAACGGATCCGGGATCCCCTTCACAATCTCATCGAGTTCAAGGGGGATGAATTGGAGCGCGCCCTTTGGCGCGTCCTTCAAACTCGCCCGTTCCAGCGCCTGCGACGTGTCAAGCAACTTGGATTTTCTGACCTCGTTTACCCGGGCGCCAGTCACTCACGGTTTGCGCACAGTGTAGGGGTGTTTCATACGGCGCGGCGGTTGATGGAGGTCGTTCGCAGATACGGCACGGATGCCAAGTCACGCGAGGATCGCGCTTTGGCGGCGGCTTTGGTGCACGATCTCGGACACGGACCATTCAGTCATGCCTTCGAAACCGTCGGTGCTAGGCTTGGCCTCAAGCTCGCGGATCATGAGCACGTCAGTGATCTCCTGATCCGGAGCGGTGAGGTTGCCGAAATTCTAAACGAGATGGGCAGTGGTTTCGCGGTCGACGTTGCCGATATGGTCAAGAAGGAGGGGCGTGTCACCGTCCACAATGCGGTCGTGTCGAGTCAGTTTGACGCGGACCGGCTTGATTACATGCAGCGCGATCGTCTTATGACGGGAACGCAACATGCGGCCATTGATTTCAATTGGTTGATGGCAAATCTGGAAGTCGCGTCGATTCCAGTTGGCGTCGACGACCAGCAAACCGGGTTGGTGGAAACCTTTGTGATCGGGCCGAAGGCCATCCACGCGGCCGAAGCATACGTTCTTGGACTCTTTCAGCTTTACCCAACCGTGTATTTTCATAAGGCGACTCGCGGAGCGGAAAAGCTCTTTGCCGAATTGTTGGTGCGGGTCGTTATGCTTGTCAGAGACGGAAGTGTGGCGAGCTCGGGATTGTCTGAAAATCATCCCCTTGTGCTTTTCGCGAAGCAACCCGATGATCTCGACGTGGCGCTGTGCCTCGATGACACCGTTATTTGGGGAGCGTTGTCGCTCATGGCCGGTGCCGATGATCCGGTGGTGGCGAAGTTCGCCACCAGATTAAGGGATCGGAAGCTCTATAAGTGCATCGATATCAGAGCTAGGATCAGCCATGAGTTCGACCCCGAGAGCAAAGGGGACGACGAGAGCTTGGCCAGGATCGAAAGATGTTGCGCTCAGGTGAATGAAAAGCTGATTGAGTGGGTTGAGGCCAATTCCTCCGACACTGAACGAGTGCTGATCGATGAAGCAAAACGTTCTCCCTACAAGGATGCCGTTGCATCAAAGGGACCGGCAGAACGTATCAATGTTCGAACGGATGGCGGAAGTTTTGTGGATTTGAAGCAGCGATCGCGTGTTGTTGCCAGTCTATCGGACTTCATACTTTATCGCGCGTATTATGATCGAGACGATGCAGATGCGGGCGAGCTTATTCAAAATATCGTCAAAGGGGAGGTTGATGCATGCCGCTAAGCCAGACGCAGAAGGTCGCGGCTATCATTGCTGATGCTGGTGGTCGCATTGTTGGACGTACACGTCTGCAGAAGATCGCATATCTTCTGACGGTGACAGGTTTGGAGAGTGGTCTGACGTTCAAGTATAAGCATTACGGTCCCTATAGCGAAGGGCTGGCAACAGCTGCGCGCTTGGGCAATCTGCTTGGACATCTGCGAGAGACGGAAAACCCGACGTCATGGGGCGGATCGTACTCGACGTTTACTGCGCATGCTCCGGCCGGTGCTGTCGGGAC
The DNA here is from genome assembly GCA_049651165.1 of Xanthobacteraceae bacterium. Lineage (GTDB taxonomy): Bacteria > Pseudomonadota > Alphaproteobacteria > Rhizobiales > Xanthobacteraceae > 62-47. The sequence goes on from JBASBO010000132.1 coordinate 6,092, forward strand.
GGAGGTGCGCACCCGATTCGCAAAAGCCGCTGCAGATTCGGACGCCATCGAGCTAGAATTGGCAGCTACAGCGGTCTTCCTTTTGAAGGAAGGCTATCAGGATCCGTGGGGTGAGACCGCGAGGCGAAAACCAGAGAAGGCAGAGAACGGACGTCTAGATCGGGCCAGAGAGCTTTTGCGGTCGTTGGCTAATATTCCAACTCCGGTTCGACTCCCGACGATCGATTAATCGTTCGATCTGGCAAAGGCCACCGACGTAAGTTCGTGGCCTTTGTGCTGGTGAGTCATATGCGATGTGGCCGCTGCGATGTTCGACGATCAGAGCCACAGCTATCGCGCTAGCTTCGCGACTTCTTCAATCATTAGCGTCGTATAACGCCGCAGATATGCCGAGTATGGGACCGCCCGCTCCGCCTTCGTGACCTGCTGTTGGCGATATCGCTTGTAACTGGCGTTGATCTCTTTCAGTCCGCCGGCCTGGCGCGCGGCTTCGACCTTGTCGACGACGGCTTGCACGGCCTCCGCGGCCGCGGCCTTGGCTTCCTTGTCGGTTTGCCACGGCGCGCCCAGGCGCTCCGCGGTGCTGGTGATCGCCTCGAAGAGCTCCGGCGGCGACATATCGGTCCGGCCATCGAGGCCGCACGCGGAAAGCACCAGATCCACGTGAGAGGTGTTGAAGTGCAGCCGTGCATGGATGGCGGCGCTGGCCGGGATGTCGCCCGTTTCGATCCTGGCGCCGTTTCCCTCGGCATCTGTCACGACGCTCACCACGGTGCGCGGCGACGCCGCCAGATAGGCTTCGATCAGCTTGGCGTGGGACATTGCGGTGATCTCCATCGAGGTGGCCGTGGTTACTCCGTTGCTGCTCGGTGAACAATGGGGATGACTTTGGTTCATCAACGCGGGGCCGCAACATGATGAGGACAATTGCCAGGCCGTCGGCGATACTCGCGGCATGACGACCGACGAACTACTCACGCGACTATTGACCCCGAAGGAAGCAGCTGCACGGTTGGCGATAACCGTGGATCATCTCGCCGGTTTGGTGAAGGATGGCGAGATCGCCTACATCTTCGTGGGACGTGGTGAGAAGCGGCCGCGGCGGCGGTTTACGGAGGCGGACCTTGACGCCTTCATAGAGCGCCGGCGGCGCCGGGAGGTGTACCTGCCTCCGCGCGTAAAAACTCGCCGCATGACAACTTCGGCCTCTCGCTCGGAGGCCGTCGGCTTTACGGCTCTGCGAAATGCGCGTGTTGCCGAAAAGCAGAAAAGGAAACGGTGATAGGCGTGGCGGCCGCCGGCATGAAACCGGCGGCCCTTCCTAGCAAGCGAAATAGCGCGCCTACGTTAGACGGTCGCCAGATCCCTCAGCACTCTCCAGGCAAACATGTCACTGGCGTGCTCCGCCGGCGTGCGGTCGCAATAGAGGTGCTCCAGCGCAAACCTGGCCTTCAGCCGGAACTGCTCGGCCGACCGCGGCACAAACTCTTGGATCTCATCCTCGATTGCCCACTTCGCATCGTAAGCTTCGTCCAATGCGTCGTTGACAGCCGGAATGCCAAGCCGCTCCTGCAGTTCTTCGCACGCCGCGTCCCATTCCCTCTGCGCTGCGACGATGCTGTCGGCGCGAGCCTGCGCCAACGGCCACGGCTCGCGTACCACGCGACCATTGAAGTCGAATAATATCCGGCCAACTGGCACCTCATCGAGAGCGTAGTCTGTACCGTCTGGCCAGATCGGGATGTCGCGATTGCGCATCATCGGCTTCCGGACGAGAAGCGAGACTTCTTCGCGCATGTACGGCTCGCCAATTGCCACCTGGGCGTGACGGAGTTGGCCCATAAAGCGGAACAGTCGATCATCAGCCTTACGCCGGCATAGCGCCGCCGGCGGCTCGGGCATCTGTTGGAGCTCAGTATGGCTGAGCTCTTGTTGTCGAAGCTCCAACTCCGCGACCTTCGCCTTTTGGGCGGCATAGCCATCAATCAGCGCGGTAAGCGGGCCGGCATCATCTGCGGCGGCGCCAGGACCTGCCAGCATTGGGAGGGCTGCGATGGCTTGCAGAAAGGAGCGTCTGGAACGGCCCATTTTGGCCGGGTTGACTTTGCTGCTGGTCATACCCGAGCCCTCCCATGGAAGGGGCTCATGCCCATGCGGAAGGGCCAAAGCGGGCACCTGACGGCGACGCACTTGCGGGCTTCGCTATCGCTGCCGCCCGAACAATCGAGGCATTTTGCCCGGATTGCTTTCACCGGGCTTTCCGGGTGTCCAAGGTCGCGGAGGACGGGGAGCGAAATAAAACCGGGCAATTTGCCCACTTTTTCGCCGCCGTCGGCCCTTGCGGGCGATGGTTCAAGGTAGAGGTCGGGATTCATGATGGTGCTCTGGATTTGGATCGGCTTTCTAGGGCCGGGTGCCAGTGGGCAGCACTGGCGCCGGGAAGCTAGAAACGCCGCCAGAGACGACGCGCGACGGCCTTTCCCTTTCGGGTCTTGTATAGCCGCCGCCTTCCCGGCATAGTGGTGCCGTTCACGCTGGCGGCTAACCAGCGCGTCTACGTCTCGATGGCGACAGTTGATCCCGGCAAGGATCGCCCTGCCATCGCCCTGGTGCCGAACAAGCCCGGCAAGGCTTTCGGCGGGAGTTTCTAGGCTCCGCTTCGCACCATATCCCGAATCGCTAACGAAATCACCCCTCCTTGAGGGGAGCTTTCGTGCGGCTAAAATCTCCGCGATCATGCCCTTTGGGGAGGCCGGGCATGGAGTGGGTCATTGGCATCGTCGTCGTGCTGTTCATCCTGGGCGTGCTGTTAGGGCTCATCGACAACGGGCCGAAAGAGCCACCAAGGAAGGTGCCGTCGAGCACGCCGCCGGCTCCGCGCCGCCGGGAATACGCCTCCATCTTCGAGAACGGCCAGTATCTCCCGTTGAGCTCCGAGGAGGTCGCGGAGCTGTTCGGCGATATCCGAGAGCGGCTCAAGGAACACCGCAAAGTCGCCAAGGCGATGCAGAAGCTCGCCGACAAATTTTCAGAAACCGGCAAGCTCGATCAGGGCGCATATGTGGCCATGGCAGACGCTGAAACAGACGCACGGCACACTCTCGCCGAAGCCGAAGCTCTGAACGACAAGTTGTTCTTCGAAAGCGAATCCGCGCAGCAGCGCTACTACAAGTTCGTGGATGACATCTGTGAGGCGGAGTCGGACATCGAATTCGCTCGTGAGGCGATCGAAGATACCCGCCAAGCAATTGAGGACGGCGACTTCATTCCAGAGAAGCCCATTATCCCGAAGAAAACGAAAAAGCTCCCGAAAGGATCGTGAGATGACCAAGCGACACCCCGATCACCGAGAGCGCGCTTATGCGCCCCGTGGCCTTCGCCGCGAGGCCGCCGCCGACTGGGTGGGCATGTCGCCGACGAAGTTCGACGAGATGGTCAAGGATGGGCGAATGCCCAAGCCGAAACGTGTGGACGGCTGCGTCGTCTGGGATCGGTATAGGCTCGATGAAGCATTCGAGGCATTGCCGGGAGATAGCGAGCCGACCGGGTGGGAGCGCGTGAAATAGCGCGCAGCAGCATGGACACGAAACTGATTATTGCAATCGCACAATGGACATCGATCATTGCCGGTGCGATCGCCGCTTTTCTCTGGTTCTGGTCAGCGAATGTACGGTTGCCTGATGCTATCCGACACGTCGATGCCGGACATTTCGGCGAAACGGAAAAACCAGAAGATGATCTTGATCGCCTCACCAGCGGTTTGGCACGCCAGGGACGCCTCAGCGGTTGTGCGGCGCTGGCCGCTGGAATCTCTGTCGGACTACAAGCCCTCGCAACGTTCATGAGCCTCTAGAAGGCGAACGAGGCGACCATCACAATGGGAGAAATTGCCCGCCGCCGCCGATGCGTCAGCGGCGACGGGCACGGCCGCCGGCGGTACGTCCGCGCCGACGTCCGAGAAGCCGGCCAGGAGCACCGCCGGCGTGTACTGGCCCGCTCACCCGCCGAAGATCACGGCAAGCGCGGGCTGGTGGTGTTGTTTCCCGCGACACTGACCACCTTGTCGCGACCCGGGACAAAATTACAAAAACCCGGGAGTCATACGCGCCAAGGACCAGGCGCGTATCCGCTGATCACCGTCCTGCCACGGTCACGGGCGCTCCGACCTTTGAGCCGTTGAGCACCGCGAACCAGTTTCCTCGCGGGGTATTGGCCTGAAGGTCGTAATCGATCCGAATGACTCGCCACGTCCCGCAGGCGTTTTGAATGTCGCTCTTGATCTCCATCAGGCCGCCGTACGTGATTGCCTTCCGGAACTCGGTGCGGACCTGCACACCGTATTGCGTGAACGACGGATAGTCGCGCATCCCGGTCTCGGCGGATATGTAGAGCGCGTCGCCGTTGCGGGCGCCGTCACGCGGCCAGATCGCCAAGGTTTTGTTGTCGATGAACCCCTCGACCCCGGCAGCGTCGATGATCTCCTTCATCTGTTTCCATCCAGACCCGAAGAAGTAGGGGTCGGCTATCTTCGCCTTGACGCCGCTGTTCTCGAACGAAAGTCCGGTCTGCTGCGCAAGTTTTTCGAGCATCATCGGAACGTCGGTCGGCCCTGAGAACGTGGATGGCGGCGTCTTCGCAACCGTCGCGTTGCCACCGGAGACCGCGATGACGTGAAAAGGAACGTCCGGCATAGCGCGCATGTCGGCCCACGCCTGTTGAATTCCTCCTTCGAACACCGTCGACATGCCATTGACGTCATCGCCGGCATCAACCCTGACATGATAGTTGTAGTTTGGACGAACCAGCGTTCCGAACGTCGATAGCTGGTGGATGTGATCCTTCGACAGGCCGCGGAGCTCGAGCGCGAGTTCTCCGAAATTGAATCCTCCGGCTTTCAATATCCTGGCTGACGTTCTGAGCGCGTACTTGTCGCGCGCGTCGAATTTGACGGTGGTTTTGCCGTCTCCCTCGAAGGTTACATCGATGTATCGGCGAACGTACGTCATCTCAGAGGAGGCCTTCGTTTGCGTTCATGACTGGCGAGTAACGCTGCAATTCCTGCCGAATGCCATTCGCGTATTCGGCCGGGTTGGCGCCTGGCGGCACTGTGACGTTTATGTCGCCGAACGTGGCGCTGCGATTATTGGTGGTGGTGGTCGTCGAGGTCCTGTTGTTGACGGCGGCGCGCGCGCCGAGTTGCGAAAGCCTGGAGGCCTCTAGAAGAGGATCCGCCCTGTCATTCCACAGGTCGTCGAATGATCGGGCCTCGGGCGCGGTTGCTGCCGGTCGCTGACGTTGCGGCATCGGCAACGTCAGGACGCCCTGAGCTGCGCGGTGTCGATGGGGCGAGTTGTCGACAGCCGGCCGCTCAAAGTTTCCTGTCAAAACCCGGGTCGCATAGGCCATGGTGTTAGGGGTTGCTGTCATCAAGGCGTTGCGCGACGGGCGATAGGTCGGGTCGTTCATCGCCTCGTAGGCCATGTATCTGGCCTGACCTTCGAGCGAGTTGCGCTCATATCCGTTGTCTCGAAGCCAGGCGAACATCCGGGAGCGTCGCCCGAGCCGCGCGCCATAGATGCCGTAGCCGGTGCCGCCATCGTGCGAGAGATTTGGATTGAGGTTACTTTCGGCGATCGCCTGGCCGGCGAGCAAGGATGCAGCCGTGTTGAGATTCGCTTCGGGAACACCCTCCTGTCGGAGCTGATCGACGAAGTACGCTTTTGCGATAGATGCTCGGGACTGCGTGCCGCGTGGTAACGGCCCTTCGGAACGTCCCGTGCCCGGCATCGCTGCCGCCGGTGCGGACGCCGGCGACGGGACGCTCGCTCCTGTTGGGCCGTCTCCTGACATCGGCGCCACCGTCTCTTCGCGTCCGCCGAGCGGATTGTGCCATTTGAACCGGGACTTGAAGCGCCCCCACCACCCTTGGTTGGCCTTCTCGCCGATCCCGCTCGCATCGACGCCGGCGGCTTTCGCTGCCTCGCCGACGCCGGCGCTGGCCTCGTCGTCGATCGCCTTGAACCCTTCTATCCATCCGCCCTTGACGAAGGCTTCGACGATGCGATTGACCGACTCCATGAATTTGATCAGGCCGGGCGTCAGCAACAGCGCGATCGATCGGCCGAGCTTTTCGGCCGCCATCGACGCTTTACCCATCTCAACCTGAAGATCCTGGAATTTTTTCACGTCATCAGCGGAAGGCGCGAACTTTTCGCCTTCCTTCAAACGTTTCTGCAATTCCGTCGGACCGAGAGAGAGAAGATTAATCATGCCCTGCGGCATGCCGTTCCGCTCCATGAGGACCGTGGCTTCCGCCGGGTTCCGCCGAGCAGAATACTCCGTGTACCAGCGCGAGGCGTCGAGCAGATATTCGGTCGGAGTTTTGTCGCTGCCGTCCGGATTGGTCGGCGTGAGATGTGGGCCCGCACCGTGCTGCGAGGTGGCATATGCCATCGCCGACATGAATCCCGGCTGTCCAAGTTTCGCGTTTGCCAGGGCCTTCTGATAACCGCCTAGAACCGATCGACATTCAGGATTCCCAATCGGTTTGATCGCTGATTCATAGAGCTGCGTGATTCGTTACGGAGCAGATCATGGCGGCGAAGCGATATGAGTTGAGCGATGCACAATGGGCGAG
>JBASBO010000133.1:0-2820 GCA_049651165.1 Xanthobacteraceae bacterium
CGCGTGCTGTGGACCTTGTGGCGCGCGGCGCGCTCGCGCGATTTTCGCGGCTGAACGACGCTGGTCGCCCGCGCGCCTCAAGGGGCCGCGGCAGGCGTTGGTCTCGGTTTGAGGATGGCGAAATTGCCGTTGGCCTGCGCCACCAGCGTGTCGCCGAGGTAAAGGCGGGAATCCAGATTGGCGATGGTCCGTCCGCGATTGACCAGGGTCGTCTCGCACCGGACGACGCCGGCCGGCACCGCGCGAAAATAGCTCATCTTGATCTCGATGGTGGCGCAGGTCTCGCCTGCGGCCAGCGTCGGGTAGAGCGCCATCCCCATGCCGGTGTCGGCGAGCGCGTAAAGCACGGCGCCGTGAGCGATGTGATGCGGATTATGATGGATAGCGGGGACGATCTCGACCGAACAGGTGCTGTGCCCCGGACCGTGCTCGTCCATGCGAAGCTTCATCGTCTCCGCAAACGGATGATGCATGGGTGCCCTCGCCGAATCCGTTTTGGGCGAAGCCGTTTTGGTTGTCATAATCCATGTCTCCACGTCGGGATGATACGTAAGGCGCCGGTCCGATCAACCGTCCGGCCGCGCGCGGCGGCCGGTTCTCGATTGCTTGACGTCAGCGCCGGACTTGCGGACAGGCGCATCCTGTGGATGTCGCTTGCTACTAATCGTTCGCGCTGATGAGCGGCCCTTCGGGCACCCAGGTGGTGCCGTCGAAACGTGCGATCTGCATCTGCCTGAACGGGGTGTATCTGGTGGGCGTCGTCGTCAGGGTGATGCCGGGCAACAGCAGCGGAACGGAGAGATCGGTCAGGTTGGTCGCCTGCTTGAGCAGGTTTTCCCGTGTCAGCTCATCGCCGCAGCGTTTGAGGATCTCCACCGTCACGAACGCCGCCATGTAGCCGGCGATGTTGCTGCTGTCAGCGAGGTTGCCCGAAGGATACCATTGCTTGAGAAACGCCTTGTAGTCCTGGACATCCTTCGCGCTTTCCCATCTGGGATCGTCCGGCCGCTTGACGGCCAGCGCCGTTATCAGTCCCTTGGAGTTTTCCAGGCCGGCCGGCTCCAGCACCGTCTTCAGCGATGTCGATACGGCCGACAGGTAGGTCAGCGGCTTCCAGCCCAGTTCGGCGATCTTGCGGATCGCCTGCGCGCCGAACTTCGGCGTGGTCATCACGAACAACGTATCGACGCCGGCGGATTTCAGCGAGACGATCTGGGAATCGATCGTCGCATCGGTGGTCTCATACGTCAGTTCCTTGACGATGAGCTTCGCCGCCTTGTCGCCAAGACCGTCTTTCAGGCCGTTGACATAGTCGCGGCCGGCGTCGTCATTCTGCGAGAACACGCCGAGCCTGGCGTCCGGCCGATTGTTCAACAGATACCGCGCGAAAATCTGCCCTTCCAGCCGGTAGGGCGAATAGAGAAACGTGGAGTAGGGATAGTTCTTCGGATCGTCCCACTTGGCCGCGCCGGACGTAATCAGGATCTGCGGAACCTTTTTCAGGTTGAGGTACTTCTGCACGGCCGCGCTCGTCAGCGTGCCGAGTTGCCCGACGATGGCCAGCACCTCGTCCTGCTCCACCAGCCGGCGCGTCTGTTCCACCGCCTTGGGCGGGCTGTAGGAATCGTCCAGACTGATGAGGTTGATCTTGCGGCCGTTGACGCCGCCCTGGGCGTTGATCATCGCGAAGTAGGCAGTCTCCAGCCGTCCCACGGTGCCGTAAGCGGACGCCGGCCCGCTGTAAGGCATGGTCTGGCCGATCTTGATCTCGGTGTCGGTGACACCGGGGTCGTATTTCTTTTCCGCGGCATGAGCCGAGAACGACGCCGCGAGCAGGGCTGCGGCGGTGATGGCAAGAAGCGACTTCATCTGCGGTTCCTCCTCCCTTGTTGGCCGTTGGTGGCCTTGCGCCGACTGCCTTGTGGCAATCGGCGGTCCCTCTTGACGATACCTCGCCGCAAGCACCGGGAGGAGGCCGAGGGCCTCCTGCTGTCGGTGCTCAGATCGCGTCCCAATTAAAAATGTCGGCGGAGCGGTCGAGCTTGTAGAACGACGACTTCAGCGCCGGCATGGCGTGCGAGGCGATGGTCTGCGGGGTCCAACCCTCGCCGCGATGCACCGAGCGGATCGGCCGCGACTGACCCATCAGGAAGATCTCGTTCATGCGCACCGCGAAGATTTGTCCGGTGACGTCCTTGGCGGCGTCGCCGAGCAGGTAGACCGCGAGCGCGGCGATCTTCTCCGGGCCCATCTGCTGCATCCGCTCGACGCGCGCCTTCTCCTCCGGCGTCTCGGTCGGGATGGTGCCGATCAGCCGGCTCCAGGCGAACGGCGAGATGCAGTTGGAGCGGACGTGGAAGCGGCTCATGTCGAGCGCGATCGACTTCGACAGCCCGACGATGCCGAGCTTGGCGGCGGCGTAGTTGGCCTGGCCGAAATTGCCGATCAGGCCCGAAGTCGAGGTGAAATGCACGAACGAGCCGCTCTCCTGCTCCTTGAACAGCCGCGCGGCGGCATGGGACACGTAGAACGAGCCCATCAGGTGAACCTTGATGACCTGCTCGAAGGCGTCGACGCTCATGCGATGGAAGATGGCGTCGCGCAGGATGCCGGCGTTGTTCACCACGCCGTCGAGTCGGCCGTAGGTGTCGGTCGCGGTCTTGACGATGTTGGCGGCGGCCAGCGCCTCGGCCACGCTGTCGAAATTGGCGACGGCGGCGCCGCCCGCTTTGCGGATTTCCGCGACCACTTCCTCGGCCGGAGCGGCGTCGGAGCCGGAGCCGTCGGCGGCGCCGCCGGGATCGTTGACCACCACCTTGG
>JBASBO010000134.1:0-2446 GCA_049651165.1 Xanthobacteraceae bacterium
GGCCGATGCCGCGGCGCTGGCCGCCGCCCCGGCTCCGGTGCTGACGGCAACGCCCCAGACGACGCAGATGGGAATACGCGCCCGCGACACCGGCGGCGGCCACAAGGGACCGATCCTGCAAGCCACCGGCCTGACCAAGCGCTACGGCGGCCTCACCGCCAACAGCAACATCGACTTCACCGTCAACCACGGCGAACTGCGCGGCATCATCGGGCCGAACGGCGCCGGCAAGTCGACCTTCTTCAAGATGCTGACCTGCGAGGTGCCGCCGACCTCGGGCAAGATCGTGTTCGAGGGTAACGACATCACCGGCCAGAACGTCACCGACGTCTGCCAGCTCGGATTGACCAAGAGCTATCAGGTCAACCAGCTCTTCACGCGGTTGACGGTTCGCGAGAACGTGACGATCGCCGCGCTTGCGGCGCTGCGCGGCAAGTTCAAGCTGGACATGTTCCGGCGGATCGACAAGGTGCCGGGCGTGACCGAGCAGGTCGAGCAGACGCTGGCGATGGTCAATCTGACCGCGCGCGCCGACACGCCGGTTGCGGCGCTGGCCTACGGCGAGAAGCGCCGGCTGGAAATCGGCCTCGCTCTCGCCGGTTCGCCGAGCCTGCTGCTGCTCGACGAACCGCTCGCCGGCATGAGCCCGCAGGAGCGCGTCGAAACCGTCAAGCTGCTGCGTTCCATCAGCCATGGCCGCACCATGATCATCATCGATCATGACATGGACTCGCTGTTCGAACTGGTCGAGCGCGTCACCGTGCTCCAGGAGGGTCGCGTGCTGGTCGAGGGCACTCCGGAAGAAATCAAAAGCAACCCGACCGTGCAGGAAGCCTACCTCGGTGGAGTGCTGGAACAATGAGCTTGCTCGAAGTCAACGGACTGAACTCCTACTACGGCGACTCCCATATCCTGTTCGACGTCGGCCTCAAGGTCGAACAGAACGAGGTGGTGGCGCTGCTCGGGCGCAACGGCGCCGGCAAGAGCACGACGTTGAAAAGCCTGATGGGCGTGGTGAAACCGCGCGCCGGTTCGATCGTGCTCGACGGCGAGGAGGTCGCCGGCAAGCCGAGCCACATCATCGCCCAGCGCGGGATGCAACTCGTCCACGAGGAACGTCGCGTGTTCGGCAGCCTCAACGTCGAGGAGAACCTGGTGCTCGCCGGGCTCACCGCCAAGACCAAGTGGTCGCTCGACCGCATCTACGCGATGTTCCCGCGCCTGAAGGAACGGCGCGGCAGCCGCGGCACCGATCTCTCCGGCGGCGAGCAGCAGATGCTGGCGATCGCCCGCGCGCTGATCCGCGATCCCAAGATCATCCTGCTCGACGAACCGTTCGAAGGGCTCGCGCCGGTGATCGTGCGCGATCTGGTCAACGCCTGCCGCGAACTCGCGGCCGCCGGCCAGACCATTCTGCTGGTTGAGCAGAATCTGGCGGCGACGCTGGCGCTGTCCGACCGCGTCTACATCATCAACAACGGCCACATGGTTCATGAAGGCCCGGCCAGGGAATTGAAGGCCCAACCGGAAATCCTGCAACGCTATCTCGGCGTGTGACGACCAACATCCGGCGGTGTTTGCCGCCGGATGCGGTCATTCCAAGCAGGAGCTGAACGCCCGCCGTCAATCGACGGTCTGCACCACCGCCGAAATCGCGCGCGCATTGCTGGAGCGCACCGGCTGCGTCGCAGCCGCGATCTGGGCGTCGTAGTCAGGCAGCGTCGCCAGCGTGCCCTTGGCGCGGACGTGGACGACCTTATAGCCGTTGGCCTTGAGTTGCGCGAGCAGATCCGGCACCGCGAGCGCGCTCCACTTGTGCAGGTCGTGCATCAGGATGATGCCCTTCTGCTTCTTCTTGAGTTGCGTCATGATCGAAGTGACGAGCTGGTCGGGTTTCTTGATCTTGAAATCCTGCGAGTCGATGTCGATCGAGAACGCGGCGACGTTGCGTTCGGCGAGATACGCCTTGAGTTCGGCCGTCTGGCGCAACTGCGGATAGCGGAAGAACGGCGCGATCGGCGCGCCGGCCATCATCGCCACCGCGCTCATGCCCTTCTCGATCTCGTCGCGGGCTTCCTGCTGCGACTTGGAGGCGAGATTCTGGTGCGACCAGGTGTGCGACCCGACGGTGTGGCCGGCCGCGATCACCTGCTTCAGCACCTCCGGATGCCAGGTGGCGTGTTTGCCGATCGCGAAGAAGGTGGCTTGCAGGCACTCGGCCTTGAGCGCCGCCAGCACCATCGGCGTGGTCACCGGCCACGGGCCGTCGTCGAAAGTCAGCACCACCTCGCCGGGCTGGAGGAAATCGTAATCGCGATACTGCGACATGCCGAAGCCGGGGCCGCCGGCGGTGTCGATCTGCACCGTGCGCGACACCCCGAGGGCATTCGGGTTGTCGCAGGGCATTTTCTGCGAGGCGAGCCGCTTCTCCGGCGCGGATATGGCG
>JBASBO010000135.1:0-2431 GCA_049651165.1 Xanthobacteraceae bacterium
GTCAGGGCGCGCGGATCGACATGCTGGCGTAACTCCGCGCCCCCGGCGACGGCTCACGCATCCAGCGCGCGGTAGTGGCGGAAGATACCGTCCTCGTTGAACGGGATGCGGCGGGGGCTGGCCAGATACGCCTCGATGTTCGGCCGCGCGGCGACGCGGTCGTGCAGCGCTATCAGCGCCGGCACGTCGTGCTCGAATGCCGCCATCCGCTTGGGAAACGCGTAGCGCAGCCCGGCGACGATCTGGAACAGCGACAGATCGACATAACTCACCCTGCGCCCGGCGATGTAGGGCTGGTTGCGCCGGCCCAATAGTCCCTCGAAATAGCCGAGATACTTCGGCACGCGCTCGTCCCAGAACGCCGCCGTGCGTTTCTTCGCGGGACCCTTCTGCTCCTCGTAATACAGCGTCGGCCCGAGTGGATGATGGGTGTCGTGGATTTCCACCACGAGATCGGCGACGGTCAGTTGCAACTGATGCAGCCACAGCCGTCCGGCCTCCGCCTTCGGCGCAAGGTCGTGCCGCGATCCCAGATAAAGCAGGATATTGGCGGTCTGGCCGATCACCAGCTTGCCCGCCTTGAGGAACGGCGGCGCGAACGGCGGGGTCGCGTCCGCCTCCATCATCGCCATCATGTCGGCGGTGCCGCGCTCGCGCGCGACATCGACATAGGGAGCGCCGGCTTCCTCCAGCGCGAGGCGGACGAACTCGCCGCGTCCCTGAATGTCCGGCCAGTAATAGAGTTCGTAGCGCATCGCACGGCCTCCATGCGCGGGCGAACCTCACGACCGCCCGCGCCGGATATCAATGCGCACGCGCGTCCTCAGTTCGTCGCGAAACAATACAGCAGGCCGTCGCCGCCGGTCGAGCGCAGATCGGCCTGCGAGCAGCCGCCGTCCGGCCCGCGCGAGGGGTGCGAGGTGTTCCACGATTTCGCCGGCGGATTGTCGTCGAGCCCGAGGCGGTCGGAATGGCCGACCATCGCCGCGCCCTGCGTGCTGCTCGTCCAGTTCTTGCAGGTGCGGTCCTCGCCCGGCGGAAACGCGGTGCCGTCGGCTTGCGATCCGGTGAGGACGTCATGGCGGTTGGGCTTGTCGCCACGGCCGTTGATGACCTCGCCCTTCTCGCTCAGCGCGGTCTGCTTGGTGAGCTTGTTGTCGCCGTGAAGCTCGGCGACGTCCCTGGCGATCACCTCGCCCCTGGCGTTCTGCCACGGCCCGTTGCCGATGCGGTCGCGGGCGTTGACCGCCGGTTTGCCGTCGACCTCCTGCGTCGAGAGGTAAGCGTGCCAGGTCTTGGCTCCGATGCCGGCTTCCTGCGCCAGTTGCTGACACCAGTTATCGGCGCCCGCGAGGCCGCCGAGATTGCCGCCGTTGCCGATGCCATGGCTGGTGACGAAGAACGACGTCTGGGCGTTCTGCGCCTGCGCCGGCAATACAAATGCCGATAGCGCCAGCGCCGCCGCCGCGCAGAGTCCCGCCAGTCTCGGGTGGCTGAATGTCACGGGCATCAATCATCTCCCTGTTGCTTGCCGGTCCACCGGCCATCATTTCAAACCGGCTTCCCAACGAAAATGGGCGCTGCGGTTGTCACCGCAACGCCCCTTGTTTTATTCCGACGCGTTTTCTTCATGCGAACCGGGAACCGCTTCGCTCGAAAATGCTCCGGCGCGAATGGTTGCGCCGCCTCCGTCACGTCTGCTGGATCGCGCTCAACTCCCAGCCTTCGCCGGGACGGCGGCTGAAGGTCCACACTTCGGTCGCTTCCGTCGGCGTATCGCCGCCCTCGACGACGCGGCCGGTGGCGCGATCGATCGTCTTGTCGATCAGGCTGAAGCGCATCGCCACCGTCGCGTAGTCGGTGACGCCCTCGCGCCACGCTTCCGCGAGGTCGCCCTGCAACAGCTTGACGTCGGTGATGGTGTTGACCACGCCCTGCTCCTTGTTGGCGGCAAGGTCCTGCGTGAAATACGACGCCATCTCCGGGGTGGCCAGCGTGTGCAGCTTGTCCACGTCCTCGTTCGACCACGCGGTCTGGACGTCGCCGAGCAGCCGCTCGAACGCATCGTAGTCGTCAGGCTTGATCTCCAGCGGAGCCGCGGCGGGCGCAGCCCCCGCACCCAGCCCGAAACCGGAGCCGAGCCCGGAACCCGCGGCGGCCCCAGCACCATCGCCGAGGCCACCGCCAAGACCGGACCGCGCGCTGGCCTGCGGCCCGTTCGCCGGGCCCTCGAAGGCGGCGGCGTTGCGGCGACGCCACCACGCCAGCGCAAACCGCACCACCATCACCACGATGATGATCTGCAACGCCAACCCGAGGATCGAGGCCAGACCGCCAAGGCCGCCGAACAGCCCGCCTCCGAACAGCAGGCCGAGCAGGCCCGCGCCGAGGAACCCGGCCATCAGGCCGCCCATCATGCCCATGCCGGGAC
>JBASBO010000136.1:0-4879 GCA_049651165.1 Xanthobacteraceae bacterium
TCACCGCCGCGAGCGCCCGGAACGGCCCCGCGCCGTCGAGTCGCCACGCCAGCACGCGGGCGTCGCGGTGAAACTGGTCCCACGACACCGGAAACGCCTTCTCGGCCTTCTCGCGATCGCTCAGCCCGCTTCTGCCTGTATTCATTCGAACGTCCGTCAGAGCGTCACTTTCAGGTTGGCGATCATCGCCTTCACCTCGTCCATCGCCGCGGTGAGCTTGGCCTGATCGCGCGAGCGCACCACCAGGTTGGTGTTCGGCTTCTGGTTCTCGTCGAGGAAAGGATAGCTGCCGATGATCGTATCGGGATGCGCGGTCGCGATCTCGCGCAGCGGTCCGCCGATGTCACCCTCGCGGGCATTGGCGCGCACCGATTCCGACAACATACGCACGCCGGTCTTCAGCTTCGGCGCGACGATGTCCATCATCGCCTGCATGATCGAGGGCACCCCCGCCATCACGATGACGTTGCCGATCATGAAGCCCGGCGCGAGGATGGTGGCGCTCTGGATCAGCTCCGCGCCATCGGGAATCCGCGCCATGCGTAGCCGCGCCTCGTTGAGGTCCTGTCCCGTGAAGCGCTCGCGGAAGCGGGCCACCACCTCGGGGTGATGGTCGATGCCGACGCCGAACGCCCTGGCGACGCAGTCGGCGGTGATATCGTCGTGGGTCGGGCCGATGCCGCCGGTGGTGAACACGTAAGTGTAGCGGGTCCGCAACGCGTCGAGCCCGGCGACGATATCGGCCTCCTCGTCGCCGACGATCCGCACTTCCTTCAGGTCGATCCCGACATTGGTGAGGTAGTCGGCGATGAAGCCGATGTTCTTGTCCTTGGTGCGTCCGGAGAGGATTTCATCACCGATGACCAGGATGCCAGCCGTCACCACTTCGCTCATGATCGCCTCGTCTTGCGCCGGTCCCAACCTGCCGTGCCGCCATCCTTAGCAGAAGCCGCGCGACCATGCCTATCGGCAAGGCGGCGGTTCCCCCCGCTTTGCGATCCGCGCCCGATCGGGCTATGGATTCGGCGGGCGGGTTCATTGCGAAACCCGGCGGCAGACAAAAACCGGGGCGGACAACATGGCAGCTTCACACAAGGTCGCATTGGTCACCGGCGCGGGCTCCGGGGTGGGCCGCGCCAGCGCATTGGCGTTGATGAAGGCGGGATTTTCGGTGGTGCTCGCCGGCCGCCGCGCCGACAAGCTCAACGAGACCGCCGAAGCCGGCAAGGCGTTCGGGGCCGCGCTGGCGGTGCCGTCCGACATGACCGATCCGGAATCGATCGCGGCACTGTTCGCGAAGACAAAAGACGCATTCGGCCGCCTCGACGTGCTGTTCAACAATGCCGGCATCGGCGCGCCGGCGGTGCCGTTCGAGGATGTTACCGTGGCGCAATGGAAGGCGGTGGTGGACACCAATCTCACCGCGCCGTTCCTCTGCACCCAGCACGCATTCCGCATCATGAAGGATCAGAACCCGCGCGGCGGCCGCATCATCAACAACGGCTCGATCTCGGCCTATGCGCCGCGTCCGTTCTCGGCCGCCTACACCTCGACCAAGCACGCCATCACCGGCCTGACCCGCGCCACCTCGCTGGACGGGCGCGCCTACGACATCGCCTGCGGACAGATCGACATCGGCAACGCCGCCACCGAAATGACCGCGCGGATGGCGGACGGCGTGTTGCAGCCGGACGGCCGCATGATGATCGAGCCGCGCATGGACGTTCAAAACGTCGCCGACGCGGTGGTGTTCATGGCGAGGCGCCCGCTCGACGCCAACGTCATGTTCCTCAACGTGATGGCGACCAAGATGCCGTTCGTCGGGCGCGGATAAACACGCGCTGGCGCGCGCCTCGCTGCGCGCGTCAGTGCAGGCGGAAGACGCCATCCACCGCGCGCAGTTCGGCGGGCTTCACCAATTGCGAATGCGCCACCGTCACCGCCACCAGCGGGCCGTCGAGCGAGCGCTGCCAGAAGGCGAGGAAATCCTGAAGCGCCGGGAATTTCGGAAACAGGTCGTAAGCCTGCCAGACATAGGATTGCAGCAGCCACCTGTGATCCGGCCGGCGATAGAGGATTTCGGCCGTCGTCAACCCGTAGCCGAGAAGCGCTTTGCGAAAATCCTCGGACACTTCGCCGCCGTTCGAGGCCGGGTTCTTTGCAACCAAGTCCTTCGAAGTCATGTCAAACCTCCTGTCCGGAGCGCGTCTGACAAGGCGGCCGACAACCGAGGGCCACCCGGTTCGAAATGCGCTCACACCAGAAATGTGACGCAGGGCACCGCTCGATCTCAAGCCTAAAAGTTTAATTATGTGTTGAGATACCAAGCATTGGCAGCCACTTACCGCACCTGCTAACAAAGCGGGCAAGCAACCGCCGGGGATGCGGTCGGAAACCATCTTGGCAATCAGTTTGCCGGAGTGCCAAAATTTTTCATTGCCCCCCTTGCCCGACCGATTTTGCCGGCCTATCTCCGAGGGCAGTCGCGATGGCACTCAGATGTCGCGATTGCCAATTCAGAAATTCAAGTATCTTCAGAAACTTAGGAGGACTGCATGAAATTCCGTCCGCTTCACGACCGGGTCGTGGTCAAGCGCATCGACGCAGAAGAAAAGACGGCTGGCGGCATCATCATTCCTGACTCGGCCAAGGAAAAGCCCTCGCAGGGCGAAGTGATCGCGGTGGGTCCCGGCGGCCGTGACGAGTCCGGCAAGCTGACCCCGATCGACCTCAAGGTCGGCGACCGCGTGCTGTTCGGCAAGTGGTCCGGCACCGAGGTCAAGATCGACGGCCAGGACCTGCTGATCATGAAGGAGAGCGACATCATGGGCGTTCTCGAAGACACCGCCGCCAAGAAGAGGGCCGCCTGAGGCGCACCGCTCCGTCATCCTGAGGAGCCGGCGCAGCCGGCGTCTCGAAGGGTGACGATCACCGCAACGTCGTCATCCTTCGAGGCTCGCTCCGCTCGCACCTCAGGATGACGGTCTCGCAACAGACCACGAAGGAAAACCTACATGGCAAGCAAGGAAGTGAAATTCGGCGTCGAGGCCCGCGACAAGATGCTGCGCGGCGTCGACATTCTCGCCAACGCGGTTAAGGTGACGCTGGGCCCGAAGGGCCGCAACGTCGTGCTCGACAAGTCGTTCGGCGCGCCGCGCATCACCAAGGACGGCGTCACCGTCGCCAAGGAAATCGAACTTGAGGACAAGTTCGAGAACATGGGCGCGCAGATGGTGCGCGAAGTCGCCTCGAAGTCGGCCGACCTCGCCGGCGACGGCACCACCACCGCCACCGTTCTGGCCCAGGCCATCGTCAAGGAAGGCGCCAAGTCGGTCGCGGCCGGCATGAACCCGATGGATCTGAAGCGCGGCATCGACCTCGCCGTGGAAGCCGTCGTCGAGGACCTGAAGAAGAACTCGAAGAAGGTCACCTCCAACGAGGAGATCGCCCAGGTTGGCACCATCTCTGCCAACGGCGACACCGAGATCGGCAAGTTCCTCGCCGAGGCGATGAAGAAGGTCGGCAACGAGGGCGTCATCACCGTCGAGGAAGCCAAGTCGCTCGACACCGAGCTTGACGTCGTCGAGGGCATGCAGTTCGACCGCGGCTACATCTCGCCCTACTTCGTCACCAACGCCGACAAGATGCGCGTCGAGTTCGACGACGCCTACATCCTCATCAACGAGAAGAAGCTGTCGTCGCTGAACGAACTGCTGCCGCTGCTCGAAGCCGTGGTGCAGTCCGGCAAGCCGCTGGTGATCGTCGCCGAGGACGTCGAGGGCGAGGCGCTTGCCACGCTGGTGGTCAACCGCCTGCGCGGCGGCCTCAAGGTCGCGGCCGTCAAGGCGCCGGGCTTCGGCGATCGCCGCAAGGCGATGTTGCAGGACATCGCGATCCTGACCGGCGGTCAGGCGATCAGCGAGGACCTCGGCATCAAGCTCGAAAACGTCACGCTGCAAATGCTGGGCCGCGCCAAGAAGGTGATGATCGACAAGGAGAACACCACCATCGTCAACGGCGCCGGCAAGAAGGCCGACATCGACGCCCGCGTCGCGCAGATCAAGGCGCAGATCGAGGAAACCACCTCGGACTACGACCGCGAGAAGTTGCAGGAGCGTCTGGCCAAGCTCGCCGGCGGCGTCGCGGTGATCCGCGTCGGCGGCGCCACCGAGGTCGAGGTCAAGGAGCGCAAGGACCGCGTGGATGACGCCATGCACGCCACCCGCGCCGCGGTCGAGGAAGGCATCGTCCCGGGCGGCGGCGTCGCCCTGCTGCGCGCCTCCGAGCAGCTCAAGCGTATCCGCACCCAGAACGACGACCAGAAGACCGGCGTCGAGATCGTGCGCAAGGCGCTGTCCGCACCGGCCCGCCAGATCGCCATCAACGCCGGCGAGGACGGCTCGGTGATCGTCGGCAAGGTGCTGGAGAAGGATCAGTACGCCTACGGCTACGACTCGCAGAACCACGAGTACGGCAACCTGGTCTCCAAGGGCATCATCGATCCGACCAAGGTGGTGCGCGCGGCGATCCAGAACGCGGCCTCGGTTGCGGCGCTGCTCATCACCACCGAGGCGATGATCGCCGAGTTGCCGAAGAAGAACGCCGGCGGCCCCGCGATGCCTCCGGGCGGCGGCATGGGCGGGATGGATTTCTAAGTCCATCAGCCCTCCAGGCTGAATACGAAATGCGAAAGGCCCGGTGCGAACCGGGCCTTTCGTTTTGCTTATACGCCGCGTTAATCACGCGCGCCCCGGGCGCAAAGGCGTCGCGGGAACGTGACGATGTGCCTGCGGATCATGCCATGTTGCGAGGTGGCCAAGCTCCCAACGCGATTGCCATGACGAAACGTCCGCCGTTACCGTGGCGGTGACAATACGGA
>JBASBO010000137.1:0-1508 GCA_049651165.1 Xanthobacteraceae bacterium
CTAGAGCCTTTTCCGTTCCGATAGAATCGGAACGGGGCTCTGGATTTTTGGTTTGACGCGTTTTCTTGACGCGAACGGGCACCGACTTCGCTTGAAAACGCTCTAGAAACCCGCCGGAGATGCCCCGCTTGACCGCGCCGCCCCGCCGTATCGGACCGACTTTTCCCCGGCTCGCGGACCTCGCCTCTCGCGTCACGGAGTCGCTCGGCGTCCGGCTGATGCGGCGCGCCGGCTTCCATCGCCCCGACAGTGCCTTCGGCCGGACAACCATCACCGCTATCACCGCGCGGCTGCGTGCCGGCGAAACGGTCTATATCGCCGGGCTGGCGTCGTCGGGGACGCACAACAGCGGCGTCGCTCTGGTCGAAGTCACGCAGGCAAACGGGCCGCGCCTGATCCTCAACAACGAGGAAGAACGCTTCTCCGGCACCAAGCACACCTTCGAATTTCCCCACCTCTCGCTCGACGCCATGGCGGCGACGCTGCGCGCGATGGGACGCGACATCGGCGATATCGCCGCTTTCGTCACCACCTGGGACTATCCGGCGCTGTTCGGCACCATGATGCGCACGGCGATCGAGGAAGCGCCGGGCAGCCTGCGGCTACTGTCCTATTCCAGCGCCATCGGCGTCGATCGCCGCCGCCTCGACCAGATGCGGCGCACGCCGCGCATTCTGGCGAAGCAGTTCGGCTTGGCGCAGCCGCCGCAATTGCTGCTGATGCCGCACCATCTCAACCACGCCTGGTTTCCCTACGCCGCCTCGCCGTTCGCAGCCGATGGCGAGCCGGTCGCGATCGGCGTGTTCGACGGCACCGGCGATCGCGGCTCGATCTCGCTGTTCGTCGCCGAGGGCGACGATATCCGGGAGATCTTCTGCAACGACAGCGTGTTCGATTCGCTGGGCGCGTTCTACAGCGTGATCTCCTCGACGCAGGGCGGCTGGACCTGGCTGTCCAGCGAGGGGCGCTACATGGGCGCGGCCGCGTGGGGCGACATGAACCGCTTAACCAACCGCTATTACGCGCGGCTGAAAGAGGTGCTCGACCTCGGTCCCGATGGCGCGGTGCGGCTCAACCGCGCGATGGCGAACTGGTATCGCGACCCGTTCGACGATCCCTACAAGCCGCCGCTGACCGACATCCTCGGTCCGCCGCTGCGGCCCGATCAATTATGGAATCCGGACGCGGTGCTGCGGGTCGAGGACATCCGGCACCGGCCCGATACGCAAGATCGCCTCGACAAGGCGGCGGCGACCCAGATGGTGCTGGAGGACGCGCTGATCCACGTCGTCGATCACCTGTTGCGGGTGACAAAGGCGAACCGGCTGATCCTGTCCGGCGGCGTGGCGCTGAACGCGCTCGCCAGCATGCGGCTGCTCGAACACTTCGACGAGGCGTGGTTCGCCAGCGCGCAGCAGCGCAAAGCGCGCCTGCACCTGTGGGTGCCGCCGACGCCGAGCGACCCCGGCGTGCCGATCGGCGCGGCGTGGTGGCTTGTGCATCTGGCC
>JBASBO010000138.1:0-2136 GCA_049651165.1 Xanthobacteraceae bacterium
CAGCTATGCCGGCACCAGGGCGGTGGCGCGCCTGGCCGGCCAGCGCGAGGACTATCTCGTCAAGGCGCTGCGCGACTACAAGGCGGGCACGCGCTCCGGCGGCGGCGGGGCGGCGATGGCCGACGTCGCCTATTCCCTGAACGACGAGGAAATCGTCGCGCTGGCGCACTATCTGTCGCGGCGGTGAGGATGGCTCAGCCGCGCTGCGCCTCGTAGGTTTTCAGATGCGTATAGGCGACGCGCAGGCGAGGAACATCGACCTTCGCGGCGTCGGCGCGCGCGATCAGGTCGCCGATGATGTGATCGGCCTCGATCGGCAGTCCGGCGACGATGTCGCGGAACATCGAGGCGGTGAAGGTCGAGCCTTCGGCGGTCAGGATCGCCGTGATGCGCTCGATGAACGGCGCGCGCGGCCTGTGGCCGGCGGCAGCGGCGACGGCGCCGATCTCGTCGCGGACGCCGAGGATGTAGTCACGGCCGCCCGGCGCTTCGAGAATCTTGCCGATCGGCCCGCGCATCAGGCAGGTGGCGCTGGCGAGGCTGGCCAGCAGCGTCCATTTCTCCCACATGTCCTGCACGATGGTGTCGCTGGCCTTGCCGCCGAAATCGCCGCGCTGGAAAATGGCGTCGGCCTCGCGTACCCGCGCCGACAGGGTGCCGTCGCGCTCGCCAAAGCCGAGCAACTGCATCGGCGCGAGCTGCACCACATGCCGCTGCGGGTTCAGCGTGGCGGCGATCGAGCATTGCCCGCCGAGCACGCGCGCCGCGCCGAACCGGGCGTCGAGCACGTCGAGGTGCCGCATCCCGTTCAGCATCGGCATGATCGCGGTCTGCGGCCCCACGGCGGGCGCGACCGAGGCGATGGCGTCGTCGAGGTCGAACGCCTTGCAGGCCAACAGAACGATGTCGAACGGCGCTTTCAGGACGTCTTGCTTCAAGTCTTGCGCCAGCACCGTCGGCGGCTTCGGCAGGGTGACGTCGCCGTGCGGGCTGTTGATGACGAGGCCGTCGCGCGCCAGTTCTTCGGCGCGGCGCGGGCGCACCAGAAAGGTCACGTCGGCGCCGGACTGCAACAGCCGTCCGCCGAAATAGCCGCCGATCGCGCCGGCTCCGAGCACCAGAATGCGCATTGCCCAAGCTCCCGTTGTTTCTTCTTGCTGTTGCGAACCGTCGGCAAGCTACCGCTTCGAACCGGCGTTGCGCTACCACTTTTCGCCGAACGGGCGGATTTCCATCTCGAATGTCCATGCGCCCTGCGGCTGTTGGTAAAGCTGCCAGTAGGCGTCCGCCACCGCCGCCGGCGGCATCAGCAGGTCGGGGTTGTCGAGCGCGTCCTTGCCGAAAAGCTGCTCGCGGCGTTCGCGCACCCAGGCGGTATCGACGCCGGCGTCGATGATGAGATGGGCGACGTGGATATGCTTCGGCCCCAGTTCGCGCGCCATCGCCTGCGCCACCGCGCGCAGGCCGAACTTGGCGCTGGCGAACGCGGCGAAGCCGGAGCCGCCGCGCAAGGATGCGGTCGCGCCGGTGAAGAAGATGTTGCCGCGTCCGCGCGGCAGCATCAGCCGCGCCGACTCGCGCCCGGCGAGGAAGCCGGCCCAGCACGCCATCTCCCACACTTTGCGAAACACGCGGTCGGTGGTTTCCAGAATCGGGAAATTGACGTTGGCGCCGACGTTGAAGATGGTCGCTTCCAGCGGGGCGTGGGCGTCGGCGGCATTGAGGAAGGCGGCGACTTCGTCTTCCTTGCGGGCGTCGAGCGAGCGCGCGACGATCGCGCCGCCGGCGGCCTCGATCTCGTTGACCAGCGGCGCGAGCTTGTCGCCGTTGCGGCGGCCGGCGAACACGGTGAAGCCTTCGGACGCGAATTTTTTGGCGATCTCCGCGCCGATGTAGTCGCCGGCCCCGATCACCGCGACGGTGGCGTTATGGTGTGGCATGGCCTTCTCCTGTGTGGGATGCGTCATCGTGGGGTTGACCAGAGATTGCTTTGTGCGCGGAGTGCGCAGCACAAGGACCGTCGTCCCCGCGCAGGCGGGGACCCATAACCCCTTCCGGTCGTGGTTGGAATGACTATCCATCAAAGACTACAATCGCCGCCCGTATCACGAGCGACACGGCGTATGGGTCCCCGCC
>JBASBO010000139.1:0-2783 GCA_049651165.1 Xanthobacteraceae bacterium
GCGCCGCGCTGTGCCTGCGACCCGACGGGCTCGACGTCGTGCCTGAAGTGATCGAGGCGCTGGAAGACGCCGGCCGACGCCTGCAAGCCGCCGGCTGGACGGTCGAAAAAATCGACAACACCCCGCCCCTGAAGGAGGCCGCTGAACTGCAACGGACGTTCTGGCTCGGCGACGGCTATGAGGCGATGCTGGCGGCGGCCGAAAAGGAAGGCGACCCCGGCGCGCTCGCCTGCCTGCGCGGCAGCCGCGCCCATGTGCATCCGCTGGATGCGGCGCGGTTCTCGGCCATCCTGCAACGGCGCGCGGCGTTGACCCGCGACTGGCAGCTTTTCCTGCAAGACTATCCGGTGCTGGTGCTGCCGGTGTCGGGTGAACTGCCGTTCCCGGATCAACTCGACCTCAAGGACGACGCCTCGTTCGCGCGGGTGTGGCGGGCGCAGATGCCGCAGGTCGGCATTCCGTTCATGGGACTGCCGGGGCTGACGGTGACGACCGGTCTGGTCGGCCGGGTGCCGGTCGGCGTGCAGGTGGTGGCCGGACGCTATCGCGAGGATCTGTGCCTTGCGGCGGGCGAGGCGATCGAGGCCGGCGGCACGCCGTCGTCGCCGGTCGATCCACTCTGACAGGGAGCGCGAGGGCGTCAGGCGAATGACAACCGTATTCGATTTCTCCGCCCGGGCGCTCGACGGCCGCGAGGTCGCGCTGCGGCAGTTCGAGGGGCAGGCGCTGCTGATCGTCAATACCGCCAGCGCCTGCGGCTTCACCCCGCAATACAAGGGGCTTGAGGAACTGCATCGAACATACGCGCCGCGCGGCTTCGCGGTGCTGGGCTTTCCCTGCAACCAGTTCGGCCGGCAGGAGCCGAGCGGCGCGGCCGAGATCGCCGCGTTCTGCGCGCACGAATACGGCGTGACGTTCCCGATGTTCGACAAGATCGAGGTCAACGGCGCGGCGGCGCACCCGTTGTATAAATTCCTGAAAAATGAGAAAGCGGGGCTGCTCGGGTCGTCGATCAAATGGAATTTCACCAAATTCCTCTGCGACAGGTCGGGCAGGGTGGTGGCCCGGCATCCGCCGACCACGCGACCCGAGAGTCTGGCGAGCGATATCGAGGCATTGCTGTGAACGAGACCACCCCTTCGCCCGCATCCGAACTGCCGGACCGTCTCTCGACCGATCCGGGCAGCCCGTATTACGACGCCGAACTGCTGACCCGCGACATCGGTGTTCGCTTCAAGGGCGTCGAGAAAAACAACGTCGAGGAGTATTGCGTCAGCGAGGGATGGATCCGGGTGCCGGCCGGCGCGGCAAAAGATCGCCACGGCAACCCGCTGACCATCAAGCTTCACGGCGCGGTCGAGCCGTATTTCCGTGACGGCGCGGGCTGAGCGGAAATTCGTTTTGTGCGCGGATTTGCGACACGAAAATTGTCGTCCCCGCGCAGGCGGGGACCCATAACCCCAGACGGTGGTGGTCAGCGGGACTGCCCGCCAGGGATCACGAGCGCCACCTGCATCATCAGCGACACGGCGTATGGGTCCCCGCCTGCGCGGGGACGACGCCGGGGATGTTTGATCCTATGAATTGCATTTCGAGTCAGGCCCTTTCGAGCCGGACTCTCACGACTGCCGCAATTCCAGCAGGCGGCGGCCTTCGCCCTTGAGCAGCTTCTTCACCGCGGCGGAAGTGACCACCTCGTCGTCATTGGCGTAAGCCTCGTGGTTCTTCTCGATGTCGTCGAGCTGATAGAGGTAGTTGACCATGACGCCGGCGGATTCGCGCAAGCCCTTGGCCGAGGTGTCGCCGAGCCAGTTGATCTGTTCGAGCCGCGCGCCGTTGCCGAGGTGGAAGCGCGCCACCGGATCGACCGGCTTGCCGCGCGGCGTCTTGGCCTTGAGGAAGTAATACGCCGCCAGCGGCTCGACCAGCGGGCGGAGCCGGTTCACGAGATCGGGGTCGTCGATCCAGTCGTCGCCGTCGAGATGTGTCAGCAGCGCGCGTTCTTCCTCGGTGAGCGGCAGTTCGTTGTCGCGGCCGATCCAGCGCATGAAGCCCGGCACCGGCGACAGCGTCACGAAAGTGTCGAGCTTCGGCAGTTCGCGGCGCAGTTCCTCCACCACCTGCTTGATGAGGAAGTTGCCGAAGGAAATGCCGGCAAGGCCGCGCTGGGTGTTGGAGATCGAATAGAACACCGCGGTGCGCGCCTGCTCGACCGGCACCGGCCGGCGCTCTTTCGCCAGCAGCGGGGCGATAGCGCCGGGGATGCCCTCGGTCAGCGCCACCTCGACGAAGATCAGCGGCTCGTCCGGCAGCGCCGGATGGAAGAAGGCGTAGCAGCGCCGGTCCACCGGGTCGATGCGGCGGCGCAGGTCGTCCCAGTCGTGGATTTCATGCACCGCCTCGTAGCGGATGACCTTTTCGAGGATGTTGGCGGGGCTCGACCAGTCGATCCGGCGCACCACCAGAAATCCCCGGTTGAACCACGAGGCGAACAGATGCACGAGGTCGCGGTCGACGGTGACGAGGTTCTTGTGCTCGCCGCTCAGCGCCAGCAGGTCCATGCGCATCTCGACCAGTTCGCCGGTCGCGCCCGGCGCGCGGTTGAGGCGGCGGAACAGTTCCTGCCGGCGCGGCTCGGAGGCGAAGTGCAGGCCGCCGCCGGCGCCGCCGACGCCGCTGCGCCACTGCGCGATCGCCTCCTCCACCTTGTCGCGGTTCGGGCCGAAGTCGCGCGCCAGCGCCTCGAAAAACGCGGCGCGGCCGGCCTCGTCCAGCGTGCGATA
>JBASBO010000140.1:0-3072 GCA_049651165.1 Xanthobacteraceae bacterium
TGAGGACGGATCGGGGGCGGCAGCGCTCAATCGGTTCTCCGGTTTTCCTGACCGCACCCTAGCACAACGGCGGCATTGAGGCACGGTTCATACCTTCCGCCACGGCCGGCCCCGGATCACACGAAGACGTGACGGGGGAGCCGCAACCCCTTAACGTCGCTTCATACTCTCCACTCAATCAGGAAACGGCCATGGGCAGGACGACGCACGACTAAGGGGCTGCAAATCCGCAAGGAGGTGCTCGGCGAAGCCTATGTCGCCAACGCACTGAAAAATTCCGACGACTTCAACAAGCCGTTTCAGGAACTGGTAACGGAATATTGCTGGGGCGCGATCAGGGGCCGCGAGGGGCTACCGCGCAAGACCCGCAGCATGCTCAACCTCGCCATGATCTCGATCCTCAACCGGCCGCACGAATTGCGCGCCCACATCAAAGGGGCGATCACCAACGGCGTGACGCGGGACGAAATCCGCGAGGTGCTGATGCAGGTCGCCTGCTACGCCGGCATTCCTGCCGGCGTCGACAGCTTCCGCATCGCCCGCGAGGTGTTCGCCGAACTCGACAAGGCGTGAGGCGGGCCACGATGGATATCGGATTCATCGGACTGGGGAAGATGGGCTTCCCGATGGCTCGCCGCCTGATCGAGGCCGGGCATCGGCTCGTGGTGTTCGACCGGCGCGAGGAGGCGGTTGCGGGGCTGGCGGCGCTCGGCGCGCAGGCGGCGACGTCGCCGAAAGATGTCGCTGACCGGGTCGAGACGGTGCTGGCGAGCCTGCCGTCGCTGCAAGCCTCGCTGGAGGTGGCGACCGGCGATGACGGCGTCAGTTCCGGCAAGCGCGTCAGGCGCTTCGTCGATCTCTCCACCATCGGCTCGCAGATGGCGGTGCGCATCCACGGCCTGCTGGCAAAGCACGACATCGTGCAACTCGACAGTCCGGTCAGCGGCGGCGTCGCCGGCGCGGAGAAAGGCACGCTGGCGGTGATGGTGTCCGGCCCGCACGCCGAGTTCGACGCGCTGAAGCCGGTGCTCGACGTGATCGGCAGGGTGTTCTTCATCGGCGAGAAGCCGGGCTCGGCGCAGACCATGAAGCTCGCCAACAACTTGCTCTCGGCTACCGCGATCGTCGCGACCTCCGAGGCCGTGGTGATGGGCGTCAAGGCCGGGCTCGATCCCGCCGTGATGATCGACGTCATCAACGCCGGGTCCGGCGTCAACAGCGCCAGCCGCGACAAGTTTCCGAAATCGGTGCTGCCGCGCACTTTCGATTTCGGCTTCGCCACCGGGCTGATGGTGAAGGACGTCCGGCTGTGCCTCGAAGAAGCCAAGTCGCTGGGGCTGTCGCTCGATGTCGCCGAAGCGGTCGGCAAATTATGGGAGGTCGTGATTCGCGAGATGGGCGCGGAATCCGATTTCACCGCCGCGATCCAGCCGATCGAATAGCGCGCCGGCGTGACGGTGGGACGCGCGAAAGGTCAGCCGTGAGCGGCGCATCGGATTTTCAACACGAACAGCGTCGTCCCCGCGCAGGCGGGGACCCATACGTCGCAGCGATTCGGCTCCATCACCGAGGCGAGTTATTTTATCGTAACTGACGTCAGGGGTTATGGGTCCTCGCCTGCGCGAGGACGACGCTCAATAGCGTTCAGGTCACAACCACGGCGCGGGCGTGTCCATCGCGATCAACTGATCGACATCGATGCGCGGGCGGACCACCGCGTACTGATCGCCCTTGACCAACACCTCGGGCACCAGCGGCCGGGTGTTGTAGGTCCCGGCCTGCACTGCGCCGTAAGCGCCTGCGGTCATGATCGCCAAAAGGTCGCCCGCCTTCGGCTCCGGCAGCGTGCGCCCGAGCGCGAGATAATCGCCGGTCTCGCACACCGGGCCGACCACGTCGGCCACCAGCACCGGCGCGTCCGCCGCCGCCGCGCGCACCGGCAGGATCTGGTGATAGGCTTCATACAGCGTCGGGCGGATCAGGTCGTTCATCGCCGCGTCGATGATGACGAAGTTGCGCGCGTCGCCGCGCTTCACATAGATCACCCGCGTCACCAAGATGCCGGCGTTGCCGACGATCATGCGGCCCGGCTCGAACATCAGCGTGCAGCCGAGGTTATGCGTCACGCGCTTGACCATCGCGGCGTAGGCGACGGGCTCCGGCGGCGCGGCGCGGTCCTCGTAATAGGGCACGCCGAGGCCGCCGCCGAAATCGACATGGCTGATGCTGTGGCCGTCGCCGCGCAGCACGGTGACGAAGTCGGCCATCAGCCGGAACGCAGCTTCCATCGGGCCGAGATCGGTGATCTGGCTGCCGATGTGCATATCGACGCCGCTGACCGCGATGCCGGGCAGCTTCGCAGCCCGCGCGTAAACCTCGCGCGCGCGCGAAATCGGGATGCCGAACTTGTTCTCCGACTTGCCGGTGGAGATTTTCGCGTGGGTGCCGGAATCGACATCCGGGTTGACGCGGATCGAGATGTGAGCAACGCGGCCCATGGCGGAGGCGACCTGCGACAGCAGGTCCAGTTCGGGCTCGGATTCGACGTTGATGCAGCGGATGCCGTGGCTGACCGCGAGCCGCAATTCGTCGGCGGTCTTGCCGACGCCGGAAAACAGGATCTTGTCCGCCGGAATCCCGGCCGCCAGCGCCCGCTTCAGTTCGCCGCCCGACACCACGTCCGCGCCCGCCCCTAACCGTGCCAGCGTGCGCAGCACCGATTGATTCGAATTCGCCTTCATGGCGTAGCAGACCAGATGGTCGGTTCCCGCGAAGGCTTCGCTGAACACCCGGTAATGGCGTTCCAGCGTCGCGGTCGAATAGCAGTAGAACGGGGTGCCGACGGCGTCCGCGATCACGGACAGGTTAACGGATTCGGCGTGCAGCACGCCGTCGCGATAGTCGAAATGGCGCATCGGAATTCAGTCCAGCAGCGGGTCGAGCACGAACGGCCGCTTGCGGCCTTTCGCCGCTGCCGGATCGCGCTCGGTCTCGGCGTTGGGGTTGAACACGCTACCGGCAGGCGCGGCGTCCTGCGTCGCGCCCGGCTGCCCGGCTGCGCCGGGCGGGGGG
>JBASBO010000141.1:0-3421 GCA_049651165.1 Xanthobacteraceae bacterium
GGGCTGCCGGGCGTGCCCGCGCGCACGCCGCAGGCGGTGCTGTCCGCGCACGGCCTCAAAGCCACCGAAACCACGGTACTCGACCCCGAACACCAGGTCACCGTCACCGCGTGGCGGCGGACGGCAGCTTCTTAAGCTCGCTCAGTAAGTGTGCGCCGCCGGCTCGACGTAAGCCGCGGCCGCCTTCGGGGCGCGGCCGATGCCTGCGATCAGCAGCAGCCCGCCGATCAGCGACAGATTCTTCAGCGCCTGGATCAGGTTGCCGCGCGCGTCCGGCCACGCCTCGTTCCAGAAGTCGTGGAAGTAGAAGGTCGCGGCGATCATGAACAGCGCCAGCAGCACCGCGACCGCCCGCGCGCCGAGATTGAAGGCGATCAACAGCCCGCCCACCAGTTCCAGTACGCCGGCGGCGATCGCCAGCATCCTGGCCATCGGCATCCCGGCGATGCCTTCAAGCTGGGTGACATAAGCGGCGAGATCGGCCGGCACCGTCACCTTCGTGGCGATCGCGTCCGCGATGGCGGACAGGTCCAGAAGATGCAGCGCGCCGGAGACGATGAACAGGATCGCGAACAGGAAACGGCCGACCGAGATGAAAACTGGCATCCTCGCCTCGCGACATCCGCCGACGCCCCGCGCCCCGGCGGGCGGAGTATGATCCGCCGATGCGGTTTTTCATATCCCCTTCGGGGCGGTCACGCCGGCGGCCCGATGCGAATCTTTCCAGATCGGGCGGCGGAGCAACGGTTACGACCGAGGTGCACACAGGCCGGAAATTGGCTTTTCGGACAGACGTGCGGCACAAGACTCGTCGTCCTCGCGCAGGCGAGGACCCATATTCCCTGTGATTGCCTTCATGCAGGGGGACGCGGCTTTTTCTTATCGATAACACGGTGGTTATGGGTCCCCGCCTGCGCGGGGACGACGCTATCAAACGCTCACGGTGACACCGACACGCCAAACCCTCACCCGAACAGACTCGGCTGCTGCCGTCCGGCGTGAGCCTGCGCCTCGACCGCCGCCACCGCCGTCATGTTGAGGATGCCGCGCGCCGTCACCGACGGCGTCAGGATATGCGCCGGCCGCGCCGGGCCGATCAGGATCGGGCCGACCGGCAGGCCGTCGGCAAGTTCCTTGATCATCTGATAGGCGACGTGGGCGGCGTCGAGGTTCGGCATCACCAGCACGTTGGCGGCGTCCTTCAGGGTCGATTGCGGCAGCACGTAGTCGCGCTTGACCTGCGACAGCGCGGTCGCCCCCTGCATCTCGCCGTCGGCCTCGATCTCGGGATGACGCTCCTTCAGGAGCGCGGTGGCGCGGCGCATCTTGCGCGCCGATTCGGTGTCGTAGCTGCCGAAATCCGAATGCGACACGAAGGCGATCTTCGGCTTGATGCCGAAGCGCTGGACGTGCAGCGCCGCCGACGCGGCGATCTCCGCCAATTCCTCGGCGGTCGGATTGGGCCGCACCTGGGTATCGGCGAGGAAGAACGATCCCTTCGACGTAATCATCAGCGCCAGCGCCGCGAAATCGCTGACGCCCGAACGCGCCCCGATGATCTCGCGGACATGGCGCAGATGGCTCATGAAGCGCCCCTCGACGCCGCACAGCATGGCGTCGGCCTCGCCCCGCACCACCGCCAGCGCCGCGATCACCGTGGCGTTGGTGCGCACCATGGTGCGCGCCGCGTCGGGCGTGACGCCGTGACGGCCGGCGGCGTCGATGTAGCTCTGCACGTAGGAGCGATAGCGCGGATCGTCCTCCGGGTTGACCAGATCGAAATCATGCCCCGGCCGGATCACCAGCCCGAGCCGCGCGATGCGCGCGTTGATGACCGAAGGGCGGCCGACCAGGATCGGCCGCGCCAGCTTCTCCTCCAGCACGGCCTGGGTCGCGCGCAGCACGCGCTGGTCCTCGCCCTCGGCGTAGATCACCCGCACCGGCTGGGTCCGCGCCCGGCTGAACAGCGGCTTCATGATGAGGCCGGAGCGGAAGGTGAAGCGTTCCAGCCGCTCGCGATACTGCTCGAAATCGACGATCGGCCGGGTCGCGACCCCGGAGTCCATCGCCGCCTTCGCCACCGCCGGCGCGATGCGCAGGATCAGGCGCGGATCGAACGGCGTCGGGATCAGCGAGCCGGGGCCGAAGCCCTGCACCTCGCCGCCCTCGCCGCTGGCCGTCGTCGCGTCGGACGGCGCTTCGCGCGCCAGTTGCGCGATGGCGTCGACGGCGGCGCGCTTCATCGCCTCGTTGATCGCGGTGGCGCCGACGTCGAGCGCGCCGCGGAAGATAAAGGGGAAGCACAGGACGTTGTTGACCTGATTGGGGAAGTCCGAGCGCCCGGTGCAGATCATGGCGTCGGGGCGGACTTTGCGAGCCTCGTCCGGCATGATCTCCGGCGTCGGGTTGGCGAGCGCCAGCACCAGGGGCTTGTCGGCCATGCGCTTGACCATCTCGGGCTTGAGCACGTTGGGACCGGACACGCCGAGGAAGATGTCGGCGTCGTCGATCACCTCGTCGAGCGTGCGCTTGTCGGTCTTTTGCGCGTAGACCGCCTTCCAGCGGTCCATCTGCTCGGTGCGGCCGTCATAGACCAGCCCGTCGAGGTCGCAGACCCAGATGTTCTCGCGCCGCGCGCCGAGCGACACCAGGAGATTGAGGCAGGCGATCGCCGCCGCGCCCGCCCCGGTGCCGACGATCTTGCAGTCTTCCAGCTTCTTGCCGTTGAGCAGCAGCGCGTTGGTGACGGCGGCGGCGACGATGATCGCGGTGCCGTGCTGGTCGTCATGAAACACCGGAATCTTCATGCGCGCTTTAAGCTGCGCCTCGATCTCGAAGCAGTCCGGCCCGCGAATGTCTTCGAGGTTGATGCCGCCGAAGGTCGGCTCCAGCGCCGCCACCGTTTCTACCACGCGCGCGATGCTGTCGGCGGCGATCTCGATGTCGAACACGTCGATGCCGGCGAACTTCTTGAACAGCACCGCCTTGCCTTCCATCACCGGCTTCGACGCCAGCGGGCCGATATTGCCGAGGCCGAGCACGGCGGTGCCGTTGGAGACGACGGCGACGAGGTTGGCGCGGGTGGTGAGAGTGGCGGCTTCCAGCGGATCGGCGGCGATCGCCTCGCACGCCGCCGCGACGCCGGGGCTGTAGGCCAGCGCCAGATCCCGCTGGTTGGCGAGCGGCTTGGTGGCCTGGATCTCCAGTTTGCCGGGGCGCGGCAGCCGGTGGAATGCAAGGGCGGCCGATTTCAGATCGTCAGAACTCTGTGTCGACACGTTCTTCCTGCCTCCGCCTCGCTTCAACTATCCCCGGCGTCGTCCCCGCGCAGGCGGGGACCCATAACCCCTGCGTCAGTTATCATGAGATAACCTCGCCTTGAGTGATAGAGCCGAACCGCTGCGGCGTATGGGTCCCCGCC
>JBASBO010000142.1:0-2721 GCA_049651165.1 Xanthobacteraceae bacterium
GGCGGGGACCCATACGCCGCAGCGATTCGGCTCCATCACTTAAGACGAGGTCATTCGATAACAACCAGCGCCAGGGGTTATGGGTCCCCGCCTGCGCGGGGACGACGCCGGGATCGTTTGATCCTACGCACTCCTTTTCGGGCTTGATCGACGCAACGGAGACCTGATGCTGGCTTATCCGCTCATCGCCGGAGTTCTGTTCGGGCTGTATTTCAGCCTGCTCGGAATCGGACTGAACCTGGTGTTCGGCGTCATGCGCATCGTCAACCTTGCGCATGGCGACTTCCTGATGCTGGGGGCCTTCGTCGCGTTCGGCGTATTCTATCTTGGCGGGCTCGATCCGCTTCTGGCGGTGCCGCTGGCGTTCGTGATCTTCATGATCGCCGGTCTGTTGTTGTACGGGCTTCTGGTGCCGCGCCTGCAACAGGCGCGTGACCCGGAGATGCTGTCGATCATTCTGTTCTTCGGCCTGTCGCAGGTGATCGAGGCGCTGGTGACCATTGCCTTCGGCACCAGCGAACGCTCGATCCCGAGCCGCGAACTCGGCAGCCTGATGACCGCCGCCGCCAAGGCGCTCGGCGCAAAGCCGGAAGGCGGCCCGGTGGAGATTTTCGGCCAGGCGTTTCCGGCGGCGTGGGTGATCTCGGCGGCGGTGAGCGTGATCGCCATCGGCCTTGTCTATGTCTATCTCTATCGCACCCGGCTCGGCACGCTGACGCGCGCGGTGATGTCGCGCCGCGACGAGGCGCTCGCCACCGGCATCAATGTCGATCGCGTCTGCGCGGCGGCGTTCGGCATCGGGCTCGGCCTTGCCGCGATCGCCGGCGTGTTCGCACCGTTCATGTTCGGCTCGGTGACGCCGGCCTTCGGTGCCGACGCCACGGTGACCGCCTTCGTCATCGTGGTGCTGGGCTCGCTCGGCAATCCGCTCGGCACCGCGCTCGGCGGCGTCGTTTACGGCATCTGTTACATGCTGGTGCAGACCTTCCTGTCGTCGTGGGCGGACCTGTTGCCCTATGTACTATTGATCCTCGTGCTGCTGCTGCGCCCGAGCGGACTGTTGGGAAGGAAGGTGCGCGTTGCCTAGTCTCGTGCGCCATCTGCTGCTGATCGTCGCGCCGCTGGTCGCCCTGTTCGCGATCCTGCCCGGCATCTACGACAACCACCTGCTGCTGTTCAATTTTGTGATCTTCCTGATCCTCGCGCAGGGCGTGAACATTATTTACGGCTTCACCGGCTATCTGCCGTTCGGCTATGTCGGATTTTTCGGCGCGGGCGCTTACGGCTTCGCCATCATGGTGATGCACCTGCAAGCGCCGGCGCCCGTGGCGGTGCTGGCGGCCGGGGTGGTCGGCGTGCTGCTGGGGTTGTTGTTGACGCCGCTGTTGCGGCTGTCGGGCGCGTATTTCGCCATCGCCAATCTGGCGGCGGCGCTGGCGGTGTTGCACTTCGTCGCCAATCCGGCGCTGGAGCCGATCACCAAGGGGCCTTACGGCGTGGCGCTCAACGGCACCTTCAACCCGACGCTGGCTTATGCCGGCGCGGTAATCATCCTGGCGCTGACGCTCGGCTTCGTGGTGTTCCTGAGGAATTCCGGCTTCGGGCTGGCGTTGCAGGCGGTGCGCGAGGATGCGGTCAGCGCAGCGATGGCCGGCGTCAACGTAGTCAGGATGCGGGTGATCGCGTGGCTGATGTCGGCGCTGGTCGCCGGTCTCGCCGGCGGCGTGTTCGCCTGGTACGTCTCGGTGTTCTATCCCGACAACGTGTTCAGCAACGACTTCAGCATTTTCGCCATCGTGTTCGCGCTGTTCGGCGGGGTGGCGACCATCACCGGGCCGATCGTCGGCGTGGTGATCCTCTATGGCGTCTACAACCTGATTGGTTTCACCACGCCGCAATATTTCCAGTTGATCTATGGCGTGCTGATCATGGCGCTGGTGCTGTTCCTGCCGGCGGGACTGGTGTCGCTGGCGACGCGGCGAGGCTGGAATGTCCCCTGAACCCGCGCCTATTCTCGCCGTCAACGGGCTGGTCAAGCGCTTCGGCGGCTTCCACGCGCTGGACGGCCTGAGCTTCCACGTCTCGCCCGGTGAAATCCTCGGGCTGGTCGGTCCCAACGGCTCCGGCAAGACCACCGCGATCAATGTCATCTCCGGGCTGTACGCGCCGGACGGCGGCACGCTAACCTACGACGGCGTGTCGATCGGCGGCATCGCCTCGCACAAGCTCGTGCATCGCGGCATCAATCGCACGTTCCAGGTTCCAAAGCCGTTTCTGTCGCTCACCGTGCGGCAGAACGTCGAGGTGGCGCTGGCCTACGGCCGCGCTGAGGCGAGGCCGCTGGCGCTGTCGGAATTGCTCGAACAGTATCACCTCGCCGAACTCACAGACCGCCCTGCCGCCGACCTCAACAGCTCGCAGCAGAAGATGCTGGATCTGGTGCGGGCGCTGGCGACGCGGCCGCGGCTGCTGCTGCTCGACGAACTGGCGGCCGGGCTCAACCCGGCCGAACTCGACTGGATCGCCGGTCACATCAAGACTTTGGCGCAGTCCGGCCTCGCCATCATCGTGGTCGAACACCTGATGGGGTTCATCGAGCAGATCACCGACCGGGTGATCGTGATGAACGCCGGCAAGGAAATCTTCGAAGGTCCGCTTGCGGTGGCGGTCAAGGTGCCGCAGGTGATCGAAGTGTTTCTCGGAGGCGAACATGCCGCCTGA
>JBASBO010000143.1:0-5677 GCA_049651165.1 Xanthobacteraceae bacterium
GCCCGCGCCCGGCGCTCCCTCTGTCGCCCCGGGTCCCCGGCAGACCGCGCGGCGACGCGCGGGAGGGCACGTCCGTGCCCGCCGCCGTCCTGCCGTTTTGAGGAAAATTTACGCCGGTGTGGCGGGAATATCGCTTTGTTCATCTTCCCTTCAGGTGAAAGGCGCTTTCCCTTGAGGCGGTCGGTGCAAATCAGCGATACTGCCGGCCGGCGCCGGTCACACGTCTCGATACGGCAGGGACGCGGTTGGAGGGTCCGATCTCATCTCCGCAAAGGGCTCCGGAATGCGCCCCTTGATGGGCGCAAGCCGTGGCGGTTGGCTTCGAGAGTGACAGATGCTTGATCTTGCAATCATAGGCGGTGGTCCCGGCGGTCTGATGAGCGCCTGGTACCTGAAGAAGAAGCTTGGCGATCTGTGCCGGGTGACGATCTATGAGGCGTCGGACCGGTTGGGCGGCAAGGTGATGTCGCGCAAGTTCGACGCATCGCCGGCGCTCTACGAGGCCGGGGTTGCCGAGATCTACGATTACTCGATGACCGGGCCGGATCCGCTGCGCGATCTTATCCAGCATTTCGGCTTGCAGACCATTCCGATGGACGCCGGGCAGGTGATGCTCGACGGGGAGCTTCTGGACGACGTGCCCGGAATGCGCCGCAAGTACGGCAACAAGACCGCGGACGCCATCGTCGCCTTCCGCAAGCGTTGCGAGGAGATGATCTCGCCGACCGAATATTATGAAGGCATCGGCGCGCAGGACAACGACCACCCGTGGCTCGACGTCAACTGCGAGGACCTGCTCGACCGCGAGGTCGCCGATCCCGTCGCCAAGCGCTTCCTCAAGGTGATGGCGCGTTCCGACATCGCCACCGAAAGCTACAACACCAACGGCCTCAACGCCCTGAAGAACTTCGTCATGGACGTCGACGGCTATATCGGCCTCTATTCGATCCAGAACGGCAACGAGCAGTTGATCTCCTGCCTTCAGGAGGAGGTCGAGGCCGACATCCAGCTCAACCATCGCGTTCTCGAAGTCGGCAAGACCGACGCCGGCCGTTATCAGCTTAACATGATGAACGGCAAGGGTCCGGAGACGCGGGAGTTCGATCTCGTGATGGTGTGCCTGCCGCATAGCTGGCTCGCGACGATGCGGTGGGACGGCGAGCAGCTTCGCCGCGCGATGGTGAAGCACGTCGCCTATTTCGACCGGCCCGCGCATTATCTCAGGGTGTCGCTGCTGTTCGATTCGCCGTTCTGGGGCGACCGGATTCCCGGCGCGTGGTTCATGTCGGAAGCTTTCGGCGGCTGCTGCGTCTACAACGAGGGCGCCCGCCATGACGTCGGCCGCAACGGCGTTCTCAACTTCCTGATCGCCGGCTCCGACGCGCTGGCCTTCGCCAATTTGAGCGACCGGGAATTGATCGACGCCGCGCTGAAATCGCTGCCGGCGTCGTTCGGCAACGTGCGCGATCACTTCCTCGAAGGCCGGATCCATCGCTGGCTGTCGTCGGTCAACGCCATTCCCGGCGGCGTGCCGGTTCGGGATGTGGCGGTCAACCACCGGCCGGAGCCGAAAGGGCACCCCGGCGTGGTGCTGGTCGGCGACTATCTGTTCGACTCGACGCTGAACGGATTGCTCGACTCCTCCGACGTCGCCACCGACATCGTGGTGACGGAGACGATGCGGCTGCGTTATGCGCGCGAAAAAGGCGCACGCGTCGGCAAGATCGATGCGTCCTATTTCGAGAACTATCGCGGCGCGGGTCGCTATAGCGACGTCTGGCGGCAGTTCACCGATCCGCAGTATCTGAAGACGCTGATCGAGATCGTCTGGAACAGGCGCGACAACTATCGCCTGCTGGTCGCCGGCTCCGCCAGCGGCGAACTGGTGGGCGCGCTGCGCTCGCTCGGCGTCGATGCCTGGGGCATCGAGAACAATCGCGCGATCCACGCCCGGACGCCGCCCGCGTTGCAGCCGTTCAACCTGCGCGGCACGGTCGCCGATCTGCCTTTCAAGGACGGCGAGTTCGATTTCGTCTTTGAGACCTGTCTTTGCCACGTCGCGGAGCGGCAGGTTCGCCGCGCGGTGCGCGAACTGCATCGTATCGTCGGCACCGGATTGATTTTCGGTTCGGTCACCAGCGACTTCGACCGGACGCTGATCGATCGCTACGACCTGCTGCGCGGGGTAAGCAAGCTCGGCACCTGGTGGGAGTGGTCGGAAATCTTCTTCAACAACGGGTTCGACCTCGCCATGAGTCGCAACGATTGCCTGGACGAAGTCTGGGCGGCGACGCTGGACGCCGGCAAGGGGCCGGGGAACTGGTATGCCGACACTGACAGCCTGCGTTATTCGTTCTTCGATAAAATCGCGCTGGACGACTGATATCGGGCTGTCATGTCGATGCGCGATCGGGCTTTGCTGAGCGGTTGAAGGATCGTGGCCAAAACACCCGACAGCAAGACACCCGGCAAGGCATTCGGCTCGAATGCTTCGAACGCCGCCACGCCGCCGCGCGGCCGCGCGCCTGACGAGGACGATGACGATCTCGAAGACGAGGTCGACCTCGACGATGATGACGACGACGAAGATCTCGTCGTCTACACCGCGAGCGAGGCCGCCGGCGCGCTCGCCACCGTCTCCGGTTTCGTCCGGCCGTATTTCCGTAACTACACGAAGGCGCTGTCGTTCGTCGCGTTCGGCCTGCTGATCGAGACGCTGTTCAACGTCATCATGCCGCTCAGCCTCAAGTTCCTGATCGACGACGCGCTCGGCGAGGAAGATTTCGGCGTCCTGATGCGCATTCTGACGGTGCTGGCGATCGCCGGCATCGTCACCTCGATCATCTCGGTCTGGTACGAGAAGTGGGACGCGTGGCTGTCGGCCTCGATCATCTCGGACGTCCGCGCCCGGCTGTTCGGCCATATCCAGGACCTGCCGTCGAGTTATTTCGCCCGCACCAAGCGCGGCGAAATCCTGTCGCGCTTCTCGGTCGACCTCGCCGCTTTCGAAGGCTCGATGCAGACGCTGGCCAACAGCGCCGTGCTGCCGGCGATGGAACTGGTTGCCGGGCTGATCCTGATGTTCTTCCTGAACTGGCAGCTTGCGCTGGTGGCGCTCCTGATCTTCCCGATCACGCTGATCGGTCCGCGCATCCTCACCCCGATGGCGGTGAAGGCGAACTACGAGCAGAAGGTCAGCGAGGCGGCCATCCTCGGCATGGTGCAGGAGAACATCGCGGCGCAGGCGGTGGTGAAGGCGTTCAGCCTGCAACGCCGGGCGCTCGGCTGGTTCACCGTCAGCAACGATCGGACCCGCAAGAAGATCGCCTCGGCGACTTTCCTGTCGAGCATGGTGGAACGCTCGGTCAACGTCTCGGTGCTGCTGCTGCACCTCGTCGTCCTCGCCTTCGGCGCATATCTCGCCACCAAAGGCCACATCACCATCGGCACCTTCGTGACGTTCGAGAGCGCGTTCTGGGAAATCTCCTACAACATCGCGCATCTGATGCACTTCATCCCGGTGTCGATCCAGTCGGCGGCGGCGATCCGGCATATGAACGAACTGCTGGACGAGCCGACCCGCGGCGTCGATCGTCCCGGTGCGCCGGCGCTGCCGCGCATCAGTAGCAACATCACCTTCGATCATGTCACCTTCGGCTATGAGGGCAGCGAGCATCCGGTGCTCGACGATCTCAACCTGCGGATCGATTTCGGCAAGTCGGTCGCCATCGTCGGTCCGAGCGGATCGGGCAAGAGCACGCTGCTCAACCTGATCCTGCGGCTCTACGTGCCGACCTCGGGGCGGGTGACGATCGACGGCGTCGATATCCGTAAGGTGACGCGCGAGTCGCTGCGTGAGAACATGGCGGTGGTGTTTCAGGACAACGTGCTGTTCAACATGTCGATCCGCGAGAACATCCGGCTCGGCAAAGAGGGCGCGAGCGACCATGAGGTCGAGGCGGCGGCGCGCAAGGCCGAGATCCATCGCTTCATCAAAAGCCTGCCGCAGGGCTACGACACCATCGTCGGCGAGCGCGGCGATACGCTGTCGGGCGGACAGCGCCAGCGCATGGCGATCGCGCGCGCCATCGTCCGCGATCCTTCGGTGCTGCTGCTGGACGAGGCCACCTCGGCGCTCGACCAGACCACGGAAGCCGCGATCAACCGTACCTTGCTGAAGCTGGCGCGCGGCCGCACCATGATCTTTTCCACGCATCGGCTGACCTCGGTGGTGGAGATGGACGAGATCATCGTCATCAACGAGGGCAGGGTGGTGGAGCGCGGATCGCACGCCGAACTGCTTGCCGCCGACGGCTTCTATCGCAAACTGTGGGACGATCAGAGCCACATCGTTCACGGTGACGACAGCGATGACGATGAGGATGACGACGACGAGATGTAAGTCGCTCTCATCTTCTGTTCGAGCTTTTCCAAAAGCCGGTTCCCGCTTTCTGGATCATGTTTCAAAACCGAGGAAAGTTTGAACGAACCCGCCGCCTCGCGCGTCCGCCGCTTAACCGAAATGCAATGCGGCCGGATGTATGACCGCTGCGAGCGCGCAACGGCGGGGCGTCGATCCGATGATCGCAGTCAGCATCTGTTTACCAAGCGGCGACATCGCGGCGGCGTGGCGCGATCTCGCGGCGCGGGCGTCGTCGAATGTGTTCATGGACCCGGCGGCGCTGTGCGCGGCGCAGGCCACCGGCTTCGCCGAGGTGCGGGTGTTGCTGGCGTGGGACGATGCCGTGACGCCGCGCCGGCTGGTTGGCCTGTGGGCGCTGCGGATCCGGCGGATCGCGCCGTTCTGGCCGTTGGTGCTGGATTCGCTGCCTTATGAATATGCGCTGCTGGCGAACCCGGTGGTCGATCCCGCGTTCGCCGATGCGGTGATCCCTGCGTTCCTCGACGCGATCCGGCACGATCCCGATCTGCCGAAGGTGCTGCATCTGCATTCGTTCGAGCAGGAAACACCGTGCTATGCGGCGATCCGGCATGAACTCGTGCGCCTCGGCGGGGCGGAGCGGATGCTTGCGGAAACCAGCCGGCCCTATGCGACGCGCGAAGACGGCGTCAAGAAAAGCGGCTCGACCCGCAAGAAGCTGCGGCAGGACTTTAATCGCCTCTCGGCGCAAGGCTGCGTCGATGTCGTCAACGTGCGGGCGCCGGACGAGGCAATGGCGGCGTTCGAAATCTTCCTCGCTCTGGAGCAGGCGAGCTGGAAAGGCGCGCGCGGCACGGCGCTGCTGTGCGACGCCGGCGACGCCGCCTTCGTCCGCCAACTGATGGCCAACCTGTCGGCCGAGGGGCGCGCCTCGGTGGCGCTGCTGCGCCTCGACGGCCAGGCGGTCGCGGCGCAGGTGGTGATGTATGGCGGCGATACCGCCTACACCTGGAAGACTGCGTTCGACGCCGATTACGCGCGCTACTCGCCGGGAGCGCTGCTGGTGGACAAGGTGACCGAACTGCTGTTCGCCGACCCTTCGATCCATGCGATCGACTCCTGCTCGTCGGAGGACGGCTTCATGGCGCGGCTGTGGACCGGCCACCGCGGGATGGTGGACATGCTGGTTCATGTCGGCCCCGGCACCTCGGCCGCCTT
Source organism: Xanthobacteraceae bacterium (assembly GCA_049651165.1). Classification (GTDB taxonomy): domain Bacteria; phylum Pseudomonadota; class Alphaproteobacteria; order Rhizobiales; family Xanthobacteraceae; genus 62-47. The sequence goes on from JBASBO010000143.1 coordinate 5,600, forward strand.
CGCGCTCGAACAGGCGCGGCTGATCGGCTACCACGAGGCGCGGCGGCTGCGGAACCAGTGGCGCGCGCGCCGCGCGAC
>JBASBO010000144.1:0-5925 GCA_049651165.1 Xanthobacteraceae bacterium
GATCACGCGCTTGACCCAGACCTGCGAGGTGTCGCCGGGCCAGCGGAACACCACCACGTCGCCGCGCGCGGGCAGTTGCCCGAGCAGGCGGGTGGTGGCCGGCACGGTGACGTGGATCGGCAGCGAGGCGGCGCTGTAGCCGTAGGGGAATTTCGACGCCACCAGCGCGTCGCCGATCAGCAGCGTCGGCTCCATCGAGGCCGAGGGGACGTAGAACGGCTCGGCCAGCGCGCCCTTGGCGACGAACACGGCCAGCACGATGGCCGCGATCTGGCTGATCGAGGACAGCCAGTGCTGCCGGGGCTTCGCGGCGCGGTCGGTCCCGGTGCTCATCCGCCGGTGCCTCCGACCGTGATGCGGTCCATCCGCAGCGTCGGCTGGCCGACGCCGACCGGCACGCCCTGACCCTGCTTGCCGCAGGTGCCGATGCCGGAATCGAGCGAAAGGTCGCTGCCGATCATGCTGATGCGATGCAGGTCGGTCGGGCCGTTGCCGATCAGCATCGCGCCCTTCAGCGGCGCGCCGAGCTTGCCGTTCTCGATCTTGTAGGCTTCCGTGCATTGAAACACGTACTTGCCGGAGGTGATGTCGACCTGTCCGCCGCCGAAATTGGCGGCGAAGATGCCGTTCTTCACCGAGGCGAGGATTTCCGCCGGGTCCCGATCGCCGGCCAGCATATAGGTGTTGGTCATGCGCGGCATCGGCACATGGGCGTAGCTCTGGCGGCGGCCGTTGCCGGTCGGCTTCATGTTCATCAGCCGGGCGTTCTGGCGGTCCTGCATGTAGCCGACCAGGATGCCGTCCTCGATCAAAACCGTGCGGTTGGTCGGCGTGCCCTCGTCGTCGATGGACAATGAACCGCGTCGCGCCGAAATGGTGCCGTCATCGACCACGGTGACGCCCTTCGCCGCCACCTGCCGGCCCATCAGGCCGGCGAAGGCGGAGGTCTGCTTGCGGTTGAAGTCGCCTTCGAGCCCGTGCCCCACCGCCTCGTGCAGCATCACGCCGGGCCAGCCGGGGCCGAGCACCACGTCCATCTCGCCGGCCGGGGCCGGGACCGAATCGAGGTTGACGATGGCCTCGCGCAGCGCGCCGTCGGCGGCCTCGCGCCACGCCCCGGTTTCGATGAAGCGGGCATAGCCCTCGCGGCCGCCATAGCCCTTGCTGCCGCTCTCCTGGCGGTCGCCGGAGCCCGCCACGACAGAGATGTTCACCCGCACCAGCGGGCGGATGTCGCGATAGCTTTCGCCGTCGGGGCGCAGGATTTCGACCACCTGCCAGGTCGCCCCCAGGCTGACCGAGACCTGCCGCACCCGCGGGTCCTTGTCGCGGACATAGGCGTCGATCTCCGACAGCAGCTTGACCTTGGCCTCGAAGCCGGGGGCGTCGAGCGGGTTGTCGTCGCCGTAGAGGCGGACATTGGTGTGCGGCGGGGCCGCCGCGAAGGTGCCCCGGTAGCCGCCGCGCACCGCGCTCACCGCGTCGGCGGCGCGAATCAACGCCGGCAGCGAGACGTCGGAGGAATGAGCGTAGCCGACCGCGTCGTCCTTGACGGCGCGCAGCCCGAAGCCTTGCGCGGTGTCGTAGGTCGCCTGCTTGAGCCGGCCGTTGTCGAAGGCGAGCGCCTCGGTCTGGCTGTATTCGAGGAACAGTTCGCCGTCATCGGCCCCGCTCAGGCCCCGCGTCAGCTCGCGGCGGACCCGGTCGCGATCGAGCTTGGCCCGGTCAAGCAGGGAAGTGGCGGCTGGGTCGGTCATGGCGGGGCTCCGGAGCGGCGGGCGGGACGTTTCATCCCGAACATAGGCATGGATACCGGCGAAGGGGAGTGCGTTCGCCGGCATCCCTCGCGGAATTGAAGGGCCGCGCCGCTACGGCAGCTTGTCGTAGCCCTCCGCCAGACCGTTCAGGCTGAGCGGAAAGCCGATGCCCTCCTCGGGCGTCTCGAAGATGATGAAGGTCGCGGTCTTGGCGTTGCGGATCTGCCCCAGCAGCTTGTCGTCCATCACCACCTCGGCGACGCAGCCGTTGGGCAGGCAGCGCACGAAGCCGGCGCGGCCGACATCGACATTGTCGAGCTTGAGGCCGAGGCCGGACGGCAGCAGCACGCCGAGCGGGGCGACCACCCGCATCAGCTTGCTTTTCTGGTCCGCGGTCTTCAGCACGATGACGGTGAGCCCGGCGTTGGAGCGGTCCTCCGCGACCACGCTCTGGATCAGCGCGCATTGCTCGGCCTTGGCGCCGGGCGGCGTATCGCAGCGGATCTGCCAGTCGCCGTGAACCGAGCGGACCGCGCCCTGGGCGAGCGCGGGAGCCGCGGCGCCAAGCAAGAGTACAACGGCGGCCGTGCCGCCGACCTGACGGGCGAAGCGTCGGAGCGCGGCGAAGCCGGGGCGGAGAGGGTGCCGGGTGTGGTTCGAAGGCCCCATCGGGGTCGATCCCTTCAATGTCTGTCCGGTGATGGACTGATACGGCAATGACGGCGCCTTGAAGGCAGGCCCTATCGAAAATGCGTCGTCGGCCGCCGACGAATCAGGTTCCGATACAACCGTTCGCCTGTGGGTACATCCGCCAGTCCGTCTGTCAAGCGCCGGCGCGGCGGCGGAGGTTAAATCATCCGGTTTCACGGCTATTTGCGCGGGGCGCGGGCAATCCCTTCAAATGCACCGGATCACCCCCACGAGCGCATTGCGAGAACCGGCGAATTATGGTTTGAGAGGCAGGATTTCGATGCGTTCTAACGATCCGGCCAGGGGGCTTCGTCGTCGGGGGCGTCGTTCGGCATCGCGCGCGCCCTCGGGGCGGCGGATGCTTTTGAGGTTTATGACAAGGAGCGCGAGCGGCATGACTATGTCGAGGGGCAGGATCGGCCAGCGGTTGTTGGGGTTGGCGATTATCGGGATCGCGCTGGCGGCTGGCGGCGTCGCGTTTGCGGAAGCGGGCCAGCCCTCGCCATGGGAAATGACGTTGCAGCCGTCGGCGTCGCCGGTGATGGACAACATCCACTGGTTCCACAATTTCGTGTTCTGGATCATCACCATCATCACGCTATTGGTGGTGGCGCTGCTGATCGTGGCGATGGTGCGGTTCAATTCCAAGGCGAACCCGGTGCCCTCGCGCACCACCCACAACACCGTCATCGAGGTGATCTGGACCATCGTGCCGGTGATGATCCTGGTGGGCATCGCGATTCCGTCGTTCCGGCTGCTGTTCGAGCAGGTGGACGTTCCCAAGGCCGACATCACGATCAAGGCCACCGGCAAGCAGTGGTACTGGACCTATTCCTACCCGGATAACGGCAAGTTCGAGTTCGACTCGCTGATGGCGGCGGACAAGCAGCCGCGGCTCCTGGCGGTCGATAACGAGATGGTGGTGCCGGTCAACAAGATCGTTCGGGTGCAGGTCACCGGCGCAGACGTCATTCATTCCTATGCGGTGCCGGCGTTCGGCATCAAGATCGACGCCGTGCCCGGCCGCCTCAACGAAACCTGGTTCAAGGCGACCAAGGTGGGCATGTTCTACGGCCAGTGCTCCGAACTGTGCGGCAAGGACCATGCGTTCATGCCGATCGCGGTGCGCGTGGTGAGCGATCAGGAGTTCGCCGCCTGGGTCGAGACGGCGAAGAAGAAGTTTGCATCGTCGGACGTCAAGACCTACGCCTTGGCGCAGGCGGGACAACGGTAAGCGCTCAGGATTCAATCGCCCGCGTCGCGCGATTGCGGGCGAGGGGACCGCAAGGTCCGGGGATGGCAGGACAGGATACGAACATGGCAAGCACTGCGGCAACACCGGCTCATTCGCATGAGGGGCATGGCGATCACGCGCACGGTCATCCGACCGGCTGGCGCCGGTGGCTGTATTCCACCAACCACAAGGATATCGGCACGCTGTACCTGCTGTTCGCGATGTTCGCGAGCATCTTCGGGGTGCTGATGTCGATGGGCATCCGCCTTGAGCTGATGTATCCGGGCGTCCAGTTCTTCTCGAACACCGAATACAACGTCTTCGTCACCAACCACGGCCTCATCATGATCTTCTTCGTGGTGATGCCCGCCCTGATCGGCGGCTTCGGCAACTGGATGGTGCCGTTGATGATCGGCGCGCCGGACATGGCGTTCCCGCGCATGAACAACATCTCGTTCTGGTTGCTGCCGGCCTCGTTCGCGCTGCTGCTGATCTCCGCTTTCGTCGAGGGCGAACCGGGCGCGCACGGCGCGGGCACCGGCTGGACCATGTATGCGCCGCTCTCGACCTCCGGGCATCCGGGGCCGGCGGTGGACTTCGCGATCCTCTCGCTGCATCTCGCCGGCGCGTCGTCGATCCTCGGCGCGATCAACTTCATCACCACCATCTTCAACATGCGCGCGCCGGGCATGACGCTGCACAAGATGCCGCTGTTCGCCTGGTCGATCCTGGTCACCGTGTTCCTGCTGCTGCTGGCGCTGCCGGTGCTGGCGGGCGCGATCACCATGCTGCTCACCGACCGCAACTTCGGCACCTCGTTCTTCGCGGCCGACGGCGGCGGCGACCCGATCCTGTACCAGCATCTGTTCTGGTTCTTCGGTCACCCCGAGGTCTACATCATGATCCTGCCGGGCTTCGGCATCATCAGCCATGTGACCTCGACCTTCAGCCGCAAGCCGATCTTCGGCTATCTCGGCATGGCCTACGCCATGGTGGCGATCGGCTTCATCGGCTTCGTGGTGTGGGCGCACCACATGTACACGGTGGGCATGAGCAGCACCGCGCAGGCCTACTTCGCCGGCGCGACCATGGTGATCGCGGTGCCGACGGGCGTGAAGATCTTCTCCTGGATCGCCACCATGTGGGGCGGCTCGATCCAGTTCAAGACGCCGATGCTGTGGGCGGTCGGCTTCATCTTCGTGTTCACGGTGGGCGGCGTGACCGGCGTGGTGCTGGCCAATGCCGGCATCGACCGCGTGGTGCAGGACACCTACTACGTCATCGCGCACTTCCACTACGTGATGGGCGTCGCGGCGGTGTTCGCGATCTTCGCCGGCTGGTACTACTGGTTCCCGAAGATCACCGGCTATATGTACAACGAGACGATCGGCAAGATTCACTTCTGGGTGATGTTCATCGGCGTCAACATCCTGTTCTTCCCGCAGCACTTCCTCGGCCTGTCGGGAATGCCGCGCCGCTACATCGACTATCCGGACGCCTTCGCCGGCTGGAACTACGTGTCGTCGATCGGCGCGTTCATCTCCGGGTTCAGCGTGCTGATCTTCATCTACGGCATGATCGTCACGTTCTCGCGCAAGGAGAAGGCCGCCGCCAACCCGTGGGGTCCGGGCGCCACCACGCTGGAATGGACGCTGTCGTCGCCGCCGCCGTTCCATCAGTTCGAGACGCTGCCGCGCGTGAAGTAATCCCCTGCGGCGTGCCACGGCACGCCGCAGCATCGTCGGGGCCAGGGCCGCGGTGACGTGACCGCGGCTTCCAGCCGATACGGAAGCAAGCCGACACGGAAGTGAGAACAGTCTTGTCGATTGTCGAAAACCACTCGATGGCATTGGCGTCGCCCCGCGTATCCGAGGCGAGCGTCGGCGATTATCTGGCGCTGCTGAAGCCGCGGGTGATGTCGCTCGTGGTGTTCACCGCGCTGGTCGGCCTCCTGGTCGCGCCGGGTCATGTCCATCCGGTGCTGGCGGTGACCTCGATCCTGTGCATCGCGGTCGGCGCCGGGGCCTCCGGCGCGCTGAACATGTGGTATGACGCCGATATCGATGCGCTGATGTCGCGCACCGCCAAGCGGCCGGTGCCGACCGGCCGGGTGACGCCGCAGGAAGCGCTGGCGTTCGGCCTGACGCTGTCGTTCTTCTCGGTGGTGACGCTGGGCACGCTGGTCAACTGGCTGGCCGGCGGGTTGCTGGCCTTCACGATCTTCTTCTACGCCGTGATCTACAC
>JBASBO010000145.1:0-9578 GCA_049651165.1 Xanthobacteraceae bacterium
GAAGACCTCAATCCCGGCAACGAATGAGCGGTCCGCGCAGCCGCTAGCGCTGTATCGACGATGACGACGGCACCAGCACCGGGCCCAGCGACGGAATCAGCCGCGTGCGTTCGCGGTGCGCCGGGATCGCGCGATAGACCTGCTTGGTCGCCTCGACGATATGGACGCCGGCGACCGGCAACGGCAGCGTCGCGCCGATTCGCTCCCACGCCAGCGCCGAGCGCATGAACCAGCCGCGGTTGACCGGCGGCATGAACAGCGCTTCGCCCCAGGCGGTCGGCGTGAACCAGGTCTGCCGCAGCAATTCCGTGATCTGCTTGCGCGAATACGGACGGCCGTGGCCGAACGGCGTCACGTCGGTGCGGGTCCAGACGCTGCGCCGGTTCGGCACGATCGCCAGCATCCGCCCCGACGGCGACAGCACGCGCCAAACCTCCCGCAACAAGGCTTCCGGATCGTCCGACATCTCCAGCGCGTGGACGAGAAGGATGCGATCGACCGCGGCATCCGGCAGCGGCAGCGACAGTTCGTCCACCAGCGAGGCCAGCACCGGGCGGCCGCTCGGCCACTTCAGCACGCCTTGCGCCGCCGGCATCATCGCGAAGCAGCGTTCGGCGTCGTCGCGGAACAATCCGAGATACGGCGTCGGATAGCCGAGGCCAAGCACGCGCTGGCCTTCCGCCTCCGGCCAGCAGGCATGAATGCCGCGATTGATCAGCCGCCGCGCCACGATTCCGAGACGCCGTGAATAGAAATCGCGCAGGTCGATGACATCGATGGCCATATAACAAGTTTAGCATGTGCATGGCGTGCCGTGCATCCCGCCGGTGGCGGCATTCGGCGGCAGGCCGCGGACGTTTCACCGCACCGACGGCTGTGCTAGCCTCATCAGCACGCAACCAACGGAGACGTCATGGCCGCCGAGATACGCCTGTTCCCCTGCCTGTCGGACAATTTCGGCTATCTGATCCATGATCCGGCGAGCGGCGCGACCGCCTCGATCGACGCGCCGGAAGCCGCCCCGATCATCAAGGCGCTGCAACGCGAGGGCTGGCGCCTGACCGACATTCTGGTCACGCATCACCATGTCGATCATGTCGGCGGCATCAGTGAGTTGAAGCAGAAATACGACTGTCGCGTGGTCGGGCCGCACGACAAGACCACGGCGATCGCCGACGTCGACGAGCGCGTCGGAGAGGGCGACACGGTCAAGGTCGGCACGCTGACCGCGCGCGTGCTGGAGACGCCGGGCCATACGCTCGATCACATCAGCTACGTCTTCGACGACGACCGCGCGCTGTTCGCCGCCGACACGCTGTTCTCGATCGGCTGCGGGCGGGTGTTCGAGGGCACCTATCCGATGATGTGGGAGTCGCTGTTGAAGCTGCGCGCGTTACCGGACGACATGCGGCTCTATTGCGGCCATGAATACACCGCCGCCAACGTCAAGTTCGCGCTCACGGTCGAGCCGGACAACGCGGTCCTCAAGGCGCGCGCCGCCGAGGTGACGAAGCAGCGCGCCGACAACAAGCCGACCGTTCCGACGCTGCTCGGCGAGGAAAAGAAGGCCAACGTATTCCTGCGCGCCGACGTGCCGTCGATCGCGGCCGCGCTCGGCCTCGCCGGCAAGAGTCCGGCGGAGGTGTTCGGCGAACTGCGCGAGCGCAAGAACAAGTCGTGATGCCGGCCGCGCCGCGCCTCACCGCCGCCATGTCCTAAAGCCGCCTCCGAAAGAGATCCTTCGCCGCGATCAGCCCGCCGCCGGCGATCAGGGCCGCGGCCAGCGCGATGGTCGCGGTCGCCTGCGCGAACCCCGCGACGATGAGGAACGCGGTCGAGAGCAGCGGCGTGGCGTAGGAAGCCGCGCCCAGCACGCGAATGTCGCCGTGCTTCATGCCGATGTCCCACGCATAGAACGCGGCGCCGACCGGGCCGAGGCCGAGCAACAGGATCGCGCCCCATTGCAGTGCCGTCTCCGGCCACACCGTGGATTCGATCGCGAGGTGAAACAGCGCCGCGAGCACCGCGGTCGCCAGACAGAAGCCGGCCACCGCGTCGGTCGGCACCGCCTTCAGCCGGCGCGACAGCACCGAATAGGCCGCCCACACGAACGCCGCCACGAAGGCGGCGACGAATCCCGGAATCTGCGCGACGGCGTATTGCACGCCGGTATTGCCGACGAACAGCAGGGCCGTTCCTGCAAGGCCGAGCAGTGCGCCGACGACATGGTGCCGCGCCAGCCGCTCGCCCGGCAACAGCGCCGAAAACACCACGATCAACAGCGGCCACAGATAGTTGAGCAGCCCGGCTTCCGCCGGCGGCGCCAGCCGCAGCGCCAGGAAATACAACGCGTGATAGCCGAACAGCCCGCCGACACCGACCGCCCACGCGACCCACGGCTGCCACAGCGCGCGCATCGAGCCCGCGCGCAGCGCCACGCTCGCGCATCCCACCACACCGCCGACGGCAAAGGTCATGGCCGCCAGTTGGAACGCCGGAATGCGGCCGGTCGCCATGGTGAGCACGGCGAGCAGCGACCACATCACGATCGCGGTCAGTCCGATCAGGGTCGCGGTGCGGGCTGGCATGAGTCGGAAATCGCTGGAGCCGTGATCCGGGCGCGGAAACCGGCTCTCCCGCCCCGGCGACACATACGACAACACGCATCCCCGGGGCGAGGCTTTTTATATTCGGCGCGCGGCCGGCGGAACGCGGCCGCCGCCGCGCCTCACACCATGTACTGCCCGCCGTTGACCGTCAGCGTCGAGCCGGTGATGAAGCCGGCGTCGTCAGAGGCGAGGAAGACCACGGCGCGGGCGATCTCCTCGGGCTCGCCGAGACGACTCACGGGGATCAGCGGAATGATGCTCTTGTCCAGAACGTCCTTCGGCACCGCCTGCACCATCTCGGTGTTGATGTAGCCCGGACAGATCGCGTTGACGGTGATGCCGCCCTTGGCGTTTTCCAGCGCCAGCGCCTTGGTGAAGCCGATATCGCCGGCCTTGGCGGCGGAGTAGTTGACCTGACCGAACTGGCCCTTCTGCCCGTTGATCGACGAGATGTTGATGATGCGGCCGAATTTTCGCGCGCGCATCCCCTCGATCACCGGGCGCGTCATGTTGAACAGAGAGCCGAGGTTGGTGTTGATCACCGCGCTCCACTGCTCGACCGTCATCTTGTGGAAAGCGCCGTCCTTGGTGATGCCGGCGTTGTTGACGAGGATCTCGATCGGACCCAGTTCCGCCTCGACCTTCTTGATGCCGGCGCCGCAGGCGTCGAACGAACTGACGTCCCACTTGTAGACCGGAATGCCGGTTTCCGCCTTGAACTTCTCCGCCGCCGCATCGTTTCCGGCGTAGCTCGCGGCGACCTTGTAACCGGCCGCCTTCAGCGCCCTGCTGATCGCCGCGCCAATTCCTCTCGTTCCTCCGGTCACCAATGCAACACGCGCCATTCTATCCTCCTCGTGATCCTCTTGGCCGCCAAAAAACCGTCGGCGGTTTTGCTATCTTCACGACAAAAAATGCCCGGCGCAAGGCCGGGCATCGATCATGAGTCAGAAGGTATCAGGCGGCGGCACCGTCATGTCATCATGACGTGTGCCGCCGCGATGTCAGTTGCGCTCGACGCACATCGCGATGCCCATGCCGCCGCCGATACATAGCGTGGCGAGGCCCTTCTTGGAGTCGCGTTTCTGCATTTCATGCAGCAAGGTCACAAGGACGCGCGCCCCCGACGCGCCGACCGGATGGCCGATGGCGATCGCGCCGCCGTTGACGTTGACCTTCGAGGTATCCCAGCCGAGGTCCTTGTTGACCGCGCAGGCTTGCGCCGCAAACGCCTCGTTCGCCTCGATCAGATCGAGATCGGCGATGTTCCAGCCGGCCTTCTTCAGCGCGGCGCGCGAGGACGGGATCGGGCCGGTGCCCATGATCTTCGGATCGACGCCGGCATGGGCCCACGACACGATGCGGGCGAGCGGGGTCCGGCCTTCCTTGGCGGCCTGCTTCGCGCTCATCAGCACAACGGCGGCGGCGCCGTCGTTGATGCCCGACGCATTGGCGGCGGTCACCGTGCCGTCCTTCTCGAAGGCCGGCCGCAGCTTTGCGATCGATTCGACGGTGACGCCCGACTTCGGATATTCGTCAGTATCCACGACGATGTCACCCTTGCGCGTCTTCACCGTCACCGGCGTGATCTCGTCCTTGAACTTGCCGGCCTTCTGCGCGGCCTCGGCCTTGTTCTGCGAGCTAGCTGCGAACTCGTCCTGCTGCTGGCGGGTGATCTGATACTGCTTGGCGACGTTCTCCGCGGTGTTGCCCATGTGATAGCCGTTGAAGGCATCCCAGAGGCCGTCCTTGATCATGGTGTCGACCAGTTCGAGACCGCCCATCTTGACGCCGCCGCGCAGATACTGGGCGTGCGGCGCCATGCTCATGGATTCCTGACCGCCGGCGACGACGATGTCGGAATCGCCGTTCAGGATCGCCTGATAGCCAAGCGCGACGGTGCGCAGACCGGAGCCGCACAACTGGTTAACGCCCCAAGCCGGACTTTCGACCGGAATGCCGGCGGCGATCGAGGCTTGCCGCGCCGGGTTCTGGCCCTGCGCCGCCGTCAGAATCTGCCCCATAATGACTTCCGAGACGCGACCCGGCTCAACGCCCGCGCGTTCCAGCGCCGCCTTGATGGCGACCGCACCGAGGTTGTGCGCGGGCAAGGTGGCAAACGCGCCGTTGAAACTTCCGACCGGAGTGCGGACGGCACTGACGATGACGACATCGTCTGACATGGACATCTCCTGGGCTTGAGGGCTGATGGACCTAAGTTGTTGTAAAATGGACGGATTGGCACGGCTACCGCGACCTGGCGGCGCTCTGTCACCGGCTATCCTGTTAACCTATCCGGGACCTGTCAATCGGTTAACAGGAGAAAGTGATTTCGGCACCGCATTCAATGCTGCGTCTTGCTGCACTCGCGGCCGCAACATCGCGTCCGGATTTTTTCAGCCATTTCCGCCGCCGTCGCCTATCGGCTTGTTTATCCACGCGCTTTGTGACGGTACGAATCGTGCCGGACAAGTTCCGGCCGCCGCCGCCGGGCACGGATTTTTGCTGCACAAAACGGTAGCCGCGGCGGCGCGAAAGTGCTTACTTTGTTGCGTCGCGTTAACCGCACCCGACGGCGCTACCGTAAAGCGCCGCCCAGTCCTCGGGACGATGTGAGAGCTTATGGCGAAATCAGACCAACCCACGACCATCAAGAAGTACGCCAACCGGCGGCTGTATAATACCGGAACCAGCACCTACGTAACGCTGGAAGACCTCGCGGCGATGGTCAAGAGCGGCGAGGATTTTCTGGTCTATGACGCCAAGACCGGCGAGGACATCACCCGCTCGGTACTCGCGCAGATCATCTTCGAGCAGGAGAACAAGGCGGGACAGAACCTCTTGCCGACGACGTTTCTCCGCCAGTTGATCCGGTTCTACGGCGACAGCATGCAGATGGTGGTGCCGCGCTATCTCGAACAATCGATCGAGTCGCTAACGCGCGAGCAGGAGAAATTCCGCAAGCAGATGAGCGACACGTTCAGCGCCGGGCCGTTCGCTCCGCTTGAGGAACACGTCCGCCGCAACATGGAACTGTTCGAGCGCACCTTCTCGATGTTCAAGCCCTTCGTGCCACCGGGCATGGGCGGCAACACCACCAGCGCCGCCAGCGGCAGCAGCAACGCGCCTGCGTCCGCCCCCGACAAGAAAACCGAACCGCCGCCGGCCGACGCCACGCCCAACATCGAGGACCTGCGCCGCCAGATGCGGGAAATGCAGGAACAACTCGAACGGATGTCGAAGGACACCGCCAAGAAGGACGGCTAGAAATTCTCTTAGCTTATGCTCAGCGCTTGACGGCGGATCGCTCCGCGACACCGCGCGCCCACGGCCGCTGCGGCGACGCAAGGCCGATCAGATGGCCCTGGATATAATCGCAGCCCCAGTCGGATAGCATCTGCGCTGCCGTGTCGTCCTGCACCCATTCCGCCACGGTCTTGATCCCGAGCCGGCGCGATAGTTCGATCAGGGTCTGCACGAAGGCGCGATCGTCGCTCGACTGGGTGATATTGCGGACGAACGCGCCGTCGATCTTGACGACATCGACCCCGAGCTTGCGCAGGTTGCGGAACGAGGTGTAGCCCGCGCCGAAATCGTCGATGGCGATGCGGCAGCCGAAATTCTTCAGGCGGCTGACGAAGGCGCGGACATCGTCGATATCCTGGATCGCGACCGTCTCGGTGATCTCAACGATCAGGCGCGGGGCGACGTCGGGGTGCGCACTCAACAGCGATTCCATGATCGCCCACCAGTCGGGATCGATAGTGGTGCCGGGCGAAATGTTAAGGCTGAGCTGCACGTCGGCGGCTTCCGCCAGTTCCGCCACCACCAGTTCCAGCACGCGATGATCGACCAGCCGGATGAGGCCGAGCTTCTCGGCGATCGGCACGATGTCGGGCCCGAGCAGAAACTCGCCGTTGTCCTGCTGCATCCGCACCAGACTTTCATAGAATACCACGTTGTCGCGCGCCTTCGCCTCGACCACCGGCTCGAACCCGAGGCCGATGCGGCGCTGGTTCAGCGCGGTGACGATCTCGTCGGTGACGCGGATGTTGAGCCGACGCCGCGCCTCGCGCTCGACGTTCGGCTGCCACATCGAATAGGAGCCCTGCCGGCGCGACTTGGCGAGTTCCAACGCCTCCTGCGCGCGGTTCATGGCCTCGTCGACGCTGCGGGCGTGACGCGGCAGGCTGACCGCGCCGACCGACACCGTGACCGCGACCGGCCCCGATTTGGTCGGCACCACGGTTTCGCGCGCGCCGGCGAGGAAGCGCTCGGCGGCGATGCGCATGTCATCGACCCCGCAATTCTTCAGGATCAGACCGAACTTGTTACCGGAGAAGCGGCCCATCACGTCGCCGCCGCGCAGCCGGGTGCGAATCCGGGCCGAAATCTCGCCGATCACCTCGTCGGCGACATCGAACCCGAACGCATCATTGATGCGCGCCAGATGATCGATGCCGACCACCATGAATGCCGCGGACGAACGGAATCGGTTCACCTCGTCGAGGGTCGCCTCCAGCACCGTCATCAGATGGCTGCGGTTGAATTCGCCGGTGAGCGCATCGTGCTGCGACAGCATCAGCAGCCGCTCGTCGCGGGCATGGCGCGCATTGTCGATGCGGACCACGCCGTGAACCCGCGCGGGCCGGCCATCGGCGCCGGCGAACCAGCACCCGCATTCCTCGATCCATAACGGCGCCGCCACAGGATCGGCGCGAAGGCTGTATTCGATCTGGTAGGCGACGCCATGGCCGGAATCGGTGTCCGACGATTTGAGCACCGTATCCGACCGGATCGAGCAAACCGGCTCGATCAGCCTGGCGAATTCCGCGCCGCTGGTTATTGGCGCAACCGCCAGCGGCCCGAAGATCGCCGCGGTGCCATCAAGCCAGCATAAGGTATCGCTGGCGATGTCCCAGGTGAATGTCGCATGGCCGAGCGCGGCAAGAATTTCCGGCGTCGCCGGCTCAGCCCCGAGTCGGCCCGCGAGACGTCCGGCGCGCGACCCTGCGGCCGAACGCTCGCCGGCCGTCGCGGATGGCAATCGGCCGGCCACCGCCGGATCCGCCAGATCGTCATCGGTCGTAAGGGTGACGAATTTCACACTCGCCTCATTCTGGGACACGCACCTGTGATTCCCGGTGGAAGGTTACGGCTTCTGCCGCCCCTGAGGCTAGGCAAAGTTCTTAAACAAACCGACAAATCGTAACCGGCAGGAATCCGGTCGTTTTCCCGCTAAACGGCACGCGCCTTGCGGGAGATATCGATAATACCACGCCCATGTCCCGGATCGGGGCAGGGCAAGAGGCCCCGTCTCGGGATCGAGCCATGCGTATCGCCGCAAGCCGCAGCGTCGGACTGCCTCTCGGACCGCCGAGGGATGCGCCGCCGCGCCGGTCGCCGGACGCGGTCACCGCCACGACCGCCCTCGTCGCCACGCCCATGAGGCCGCATGGTTTCCCGCCGACGCAACATGGAACGCCGGATGCCGGCTTCGTCATGCAACTGATCGCCACGGCCGCACCCCGTACGTCACCGCTCCCGCCGGACACGCCGCAGCAGACGGACCGTGCCGTCGCGACAGCCGCCTACGGCGCGGCCGGCCGGGTCGCCGGACTGCCCGGCCACCGGATAATCCATACGGCATAAGCTTGGGGAAGCGGCGCGCTCAGCGCTGCGGCGTTTCCGGCTCCGGCGACGACGCGGGAGCAGGATTGGCATCCGACACGGGTGCGGCTGAATCGTTGGCGGCCACCACCGGCGGCACGATGACCGGTTCGGGGCGAACCGGTTCAGCGCGCGGTGGCGCAGGGCTTGCGGCCTCAGCGTCGACTATTGTGGTCGAGGTAGGCGATACGGGCGGCGGATCGAACCGCGGCGAGCGCGGCTCGGAAACCGGCGTGGCGACCACCGGGGGCGCGGCGACCCGCGCCGGACGGCGCGCCCGCAGGCTGATGCCGGCGATGAAATCCACCAGCGTCAGCAGCGCGAGCATGAAGAACGTGGAATTGCCGAACTGCGGCAGCAGCAGGAACTCGGCCGCGGCACCGGCGAACAGCAGCAGCGACAGCAGATGATCGGTGAGAAACTTGCCGCGCGCGTCCTTGATGATCTCCAGCATCAGCAGAACAATGCTGATCGCCAGCATCAGGTCGGCGACGGTGATGGTCCACGCCACCTCGGACAACAAGGTCACGGTCAGCACCGGCGCGGCGAACGACACGCCCGGCATCAGGAAAACCATGATGTTGAAGACCGCGAGCGGAATCAGCAGCAGCGGGAAACCGACCATGGTCATCGGCGGGACCTTCTCTCGAGGTAGAAGCTGACGTGACGCAAACCGGCGGCGCCGACGCGCCGTTCCCTTACCTTAGCCCGGAAGTTGGCGGCAATTCGGGCAAACCCCGACGGCCAACTCGATTCCAGACAGGCCGACACGCCTGAATCGCCTGTCCCGCAACCACCCGCGCGGCATTCCTGAAAGCCGCGCGCGGACAATTGCGGGTCATGATTCCTTCTTGACCTTCAGGATCTGCCGGCCCTTGTACATGCCGGTCTTGAGGTCGACGTGGTGCGGACGGCGCAGTTCGCCGGAATCCTTGTCCTCGACATAGGTCGGGGTCTTGATGGCATCGGCCGAACGCCGCATACCGCGCCGCGAGGGCGATGTTTTTCTTCTCGGAACAGCCATGGCGAAATCCTTGCAACTGCAACCGGAGCCTCGCCCGAGGGGCGGCCCGGCGCTTCGCGGATGCGAAAAGGGCGATTAAGGCCGCGCTTATAGCCGAAGGTCCGACCCAAGGCTAGGGGCAAGGTATAAAGTGAGGAAACCGCTCGGAAACCGGGTCCTCATCCGCGCTTTCCGCTGCGGCAGGCGGAAAAATCCACCGCCCGCGCCCGCACCATGTAGGTTCCGGCCAGACGGCGCATCCCCGGCCCCGGCTTGCGCGCGCTGCGGACGCGGGG
>JBASBO010000146.1:0-2889 GCA_049651165.1 Xanthobacteraceae bacterium
CGGCAAGGTCATGGTCGCCGTCGGTCGCGTGCCAGCGAATGCGCGCCTGCGCTGCCGCCAGAATGCGCAGCTTGGCGCGCGCCAGTTCGCCGCCGCCGACCAGCAGCACCTCGCCGCGCTGCGCATCGAGAAACACCGGAAGCCATTTCATGCCGAACACCGTCCTCGCGAACTTCAGGGTTGACTAGAATTATTTTCTGTATATCCCTGTATCACAGGACGTAAATAGAAAAATTTTACTTCTATCGCGACCTGAAAAAATAGAATGCTTTCCCATTCAATTCAGGCACCGCACATGGATCGTCCTTCGCCCGTTTCGTCCTCCGGGGAACCGCTGCCGTTCCCCGCTTCGTCCACCCCGAACCATGCACACGCCGCTCCGGCCCCGAACGGGGCGGCGGCGCCGTCGATGGACCGGCTCGATCAACTGGAAGCGCAGAGCGTCTACATTTTCCGCGAGGCGTTCGCGCGGCTGAAGAAGCTCGCGCTGTTGTGGTCGCTCGGCAAGGATTCGAACGTGATGATCTGGCTGGCGCGCAAGGCGTTCTTCGGCCGCGTGCCGTTCCCGGCGCTGCACGTCGACACCGGCAAGAAATTTCCGGAGATGTATGCGTTCCGCGATCGCTACGGCAAGGAATGGAATCTCGATCTGCGCATCGAGCCGTGCCCGCCGATCGATGCGGTCGATCCGACCTTGCCGCCGGCAGCGCGCTCCGCCGCGCGCAAGACCGAGGGCCTGAAGATGGCGCTGGCGAAGCACGGCTTCGACGGCCTGATCGCCGGCATCCGCCGCGACGAGGAAGCGACCCGCGCCAAGGAGCGGGTGTTCTCGCCGCGCGGCGCGGAAGGCGGCTGGGACGTACGCGATCAGCCGCCGGAGTTCTGGGATCACTTCAACGCCTCGCCGCCGCCCGGCGCGCATTTGCGGATCCATCCGATCCTGCATTGGACCGAGGCCGATATCTGGGCCTACACCCGGCGCGAGAACATCCCGATCATCCCGCTGTATCTGGCAAAAGACGGCAAGCGCTATCGCTCGCTGGGCGATGCCGACATCACCTTCCCGGTGGAGTCGAACGCCGCCACCATCGCCGACATTCTCACCGAATTGGCCGCAACGAAAGTGCCGGAGCGCGCCGGCCGCGCACTGGATCACGAGACGGAAGACGCCTTCGAGCGGCTTCGCGTCGCCGGCTATCTCTAACCCCGAACATATCGCGTATCGCCATGAACATGATCGTCGCCAATCGTCCCGTCGTCGCCACGCCTTCCGCCGCATCGCGCCCGCTGGTGCGCATCGTCATCGTCGGCCACGTCGATCACGGCAAGTCCACCCTGATCGGCCGCCTGCTGTTCGAGACCGGCAGCCTGCCGGACGGCAAGTTCGAAACCCTGAAAGCGGTCAGCGAACGGCGCGGGATGCCGTTCGAATGGTCGTTCCTGCTGGATTCGCTGCAAACCGAGCGCGATCAGGGCATCACCATCGACACCACGCAGATCGGCTTCCGCACGCCCGGCCGCGACGTGGTGCTGATCGACGCGCCGGGCCACGCCGAGTTCTTGCGCAACATGATTACCGGCGCGGCGCAGGCCGACGCGGCGCTGTTGTTGATCGACGCCCATGAGGGCGTGCGCGACCAGACCCGCCGCCACGGCTATCTGCTGCATCTGCTTGGCGTGAAGCAGGTCGCGGTGGTCGTCAACAAGATGGACCGCGTCGATTACAGCGAAGCGCGCTTTCGCGCCATCAGCGAGGAGATCATCGCGCACCTCGACGGCCTCGGCGTCACGCCCGTCGCCGTCATTCCGATTTCGGCGCGCGAGGGCGACGGCGTCGGCGCGGCCTCGAAGCGCCTCGACTGGTACGACGGCCCCACCGTGATCGCGGCGATCGACCGGCTGGAGCCGGCGCGCACGCTCGAACAACTGCCGCTGCGGCTGCCGGTGCAGGCGATCTACAAGTTCGACGACCGCCGCATCGTCGCCGGCCGCATCGAGTCCGGACATCTCGCAAGCGGCGACGAGATCGTCATCATGCCCGCCGGCAAAATCGCGAAAATCCGCTCGGTCGAAAGCTGGCCCGCCGCATCGCTGCGGCAACAGCATCATGCCGGCCATGCCGTTGGCATCACGCTCGACCGCGAATTGTTTCTGGAGCGCGGCGACATCATCGGCCACACCAACAGCGCACCGCGTGCAGCGAAACGTCTTCGCGCGCGCATCTTCTGGCTGCACGATGAACCGCTGACGGCGGGCGCCGCCATTCTGGTGCGGCTCGGCACCAAGGAAAGCCGCGCCACCGTCGCCGCCATCGCCAAGGCCGTCGATCCCGGCGAACTCTCCAACGCAGCGAGCGCCACCATCGCACGCAATCATGTCGGCGAGATCGAGGTCACGCTGGCGCAGCCGGTCGCCGCCGACATCCACGCCGACAACGCCCACACCGGCCGCCTGGTCATCGAGGTCGATGGCCGCATCGCCGGCGGCGGGCTGGTGATCGGCTTCGAGCCCGAGGCGCGCGCCGCGCCGGTAGACATCGTGCCGGTGGAATCGGCGTTGCGCCCCGACGAGCGCGCCGCGCGCTATCGCCATCACGGCGCGGTGGTGTGGTTCACCGGCCTGCCCGGCGCCGGCAAATCGACGCTGGCGCGCGCGCTGGAGCGGCGGCTGTTTCATAGCGGCGGCGCGCCGGTGCTGCTCGACGGCGATACGCTGCGCGCCGGTCTCAACGGCGACCTCGGCTTCTCCGCCAAGGACCGCGGCGAGAACATCCGTCGCCTCGCCGAGGTCGCGACCCACCTCGCCCGCAACGGCCACATCGCCATCGTCGCCGCCGTCTCGCCATCGACGGAGGATCGCGCGGCGGCGCGACGCATCGCCGGCGATCTG
>JBASBO010000147.1:0-56799 GCA_049651165.1 Xanthobacteraceae bacterium
CTGTCAGAACCATCGACGATCTTTGGAAAGCCATCGGCAACATCTGCGCCATCTTCAGCCCGCAAGAGTGCTCAAACTACTTCAATGCCGCTGGATATGGATCCAAATGACCGCCCGATGCTCTAGAAAATCTGGATGGAGCAGGGATCCAGTTTTGCTGGGAAAGCGTTCACACCTTGAATGTGAACACGCCAGCGGCGAGGCCGGATGGCCGGGATTGCCCGAAAAACGAAACGCTACCCGTCTGATCTGTTGGACGAGGAATGGGAACGGATCGCGCCGTTGATGCCGAAGCCCGGGCTCAGGGGACGCCCGCGAGAGATCGGGTTCTGGTGAGTGATCAACGCCATGCGCTATCTCATGCGTTCGGGCTGCGGCTGATAGGCGCGAATGGAGCGAAAAGCCTGACACGGTCTTTGCACACTGCGGGGGATCGACGCGCCAGTGCTTGACGGTAGGAAAAGCCGCCTGCGCCCTTGCCGGTTGGCTCACCGGATGGAATACGGTAGTCAGTTCATCCTATGTTGAACTGATCGACTTCTCCTCGATCAGCAACACATCGAACGGTTCAATTTCCCGCATGGTATTCCCGGCGATGCCTGCACGAGACGCGATCCCTGATTGATCACCTTGATTGCGTTATTAGTAACATCCGGCTTCATCGTCAGATTTCGGAATGTCTCGCTCTGCGAGACGAGCGTACGGGTGCCATCGACCCGACGTTCCGGCTGTGACAGTGCAAGGCGCAATCGTCGATCTGTTCTCATCGGCGACAAGTGGACGACCGAGCGGTGGAAAGGTGCGCTGCGGACGGTCGGATCGTCAGCAAACTTTATGCCCGATTCCGAGGGGCGTTGCCGAAGCTGGGTCATGAAAATTTAGGTCGCGCATAGACGGTTTCATTCGCATGATGAATGTCTCAGCTCAACGCGACGGCGAGTGTCTTGTCGAGGGATCCGCAGCCCCCTGTTTTGAGCGTGACAGTGCGCGCAATCCGTTCGTCCCCGTTCCAGCTTCATCGGATGTAGCGGTATCTCGGCCGTCGTTGATCGGTGGCTCAGCCGTGATCGAATGCGCCGCGCATCCCAAAAAGCGACCCGTGGTAAACCGGGCGATTGTCATTAGTGCATCCTACATACTCATTGTCAGGAAACAAGGCGCATGTCACATAAGGCAAACGAAGGAAGAGGTGCACAAAGGGACTGTCTACGATTATGCCTGAGAGTCCATTTTTTCATTATAATGCCTCGTTCGATGCAGTCGAAACGATGAAGCGTCATGCGGTGTCCGATCTGCGATCGGACCCTGCGTATCTTACAAATTTTCTCGGTGTCAAAATTGCCACTCGTTACTTTCCAGGCATCCTTGATGGCAGGGAAGGGGAGGTCGAGCCGATACCAATCCCCGCCAATTGGCATTCGGACATTGCCGAGTGGGCCTATGCGCTTCGCGCCGTGGACAAGGCGAAAGACACGTTTCGGATTATCGAACTCGGATGCGGCTGGGGTTGCTGGATGAATAATACCGGCGCGGCGGCGCGGCGGCGTGGCCTCAGGGTGGATCTCATCGGCATCGAAGGCGACGAGGGGCATGTGGGATTCGCGCGCGAAAGCCTTGCGGCAAACGGTTTCGCTCCCGACGAGTTCAAGGTCGTCCATGGGGTGGCCGCGCCAAACCGCGCCGAGGCGCTGTTTCCGATCGTCGCCAACTCGGGCGCGACATGGGGTTCGGAGCCGATATTCGAGGCAACGCCGGAGCAGATCAGCAAAGCCAAGCGTAGCAGCAACTATCAGGTCCTCGACACGTATCCACTATCCGATCTATCGCATGGCCGGCCGATCGACCTTCTGCATATCGATATTCAAGGTGGCGAGACGGATTTCGTGAAAGCCAATTTCGCGGATATCGACCAGTATGTGCGGCGTATGCTGATCGGCACGCACTCGCGCATCATAGAGGGCGACATCCTGCGCTTTATGATCGATCGCGGCTGGCGGTTGGAGATCGAGCGGCCCTGCATCTTTGGCCTCGTTGATGGCCGCCCGCAGATCCAGGTCGACGGCGTGCAGGGGTGGGTCAACGGCAAGGAGAAGCAGCAAGGCTGGTTGAGCAAGCTGCTGCGGCGATAGATACCGGCATCAGCCCGCTATTTGCCAAGGCACGTCTTTCCCGCCTCGGTCAGGCAGGCAGCGCTGACGCCGATGCCGAGCAGGCGGCTGTCCCTTGATTGATTCGCTTGTAGCGGCGAACGTGCGTCGGGAAAATCGAGTTCGATCTTGAGTTCTTTCGCGCCATCGGGAATCTTGATTTTCTTGATCTGCCTGTTGGCTTCCGCGGTAAAAATCCAATCCGGCATGGGCGTATCGTTGACGTGGAGCTTGACGCGCTGCCGTGAAGGTTCGCCGCCGAGATAGGATTGCACATCGAATTCGAGGACGCTGCCCGCAGCCGGTCGGGAAAGAGCGTAATAGAGGTTCGCGCGGGGGCCATCTGTCCAGCGGCCCCAACTTTCGACATCAGACCAGCCAGTGCCGCATGAACTCCCTCGCTCTGAAAAATGTAAGGATGTATGACTGACTAATTGAATCCCGCCAACATCGCGACATTTCATCGAAAGAACGAGGTCGCGTCGAGCGCTGTGGGGAAGTGCCAAAGCATTCGCATTCAATCGAACAATCGCAAAATATTTTGTTTCAGTAATATCGAAGAGCCTCGATTGTTGAAGCTTTTGGATGTCTGGCTGCATTTCTTCGAAGTGATCTAGCGGGTAGGGCCATTTATGAGCCGCCCATAGGAGATCAAGGTATGGGATGGCAACGGCGTCTGCAACGCTACTCAAGATTTCATAAACCGCCGAAGCGAACGCCTTGGGCGTTTGCGCGGCTGTGGCACTTCGCATTTCCCGTGGCCAATGGGATAAGGCAATGGATGCATTTTTGTCGCCCCCTATGTTGTAGCTACGAATGTTCAGCAGAGGAGCAAGATAGTTTACGAGGAAGTCATTTCCGGCAGGCAGAAAAGCAACTGTTTCGTTTGCCCGGAACGCATGGCTCAACTCGCGTGAAAGATCGTCATCCATTTGTAGGAAGGCTGAACGATTGAGTGAATATTGAGACCACAAAGCTCCGGGATGAGGAAAGTTGAAGACGAGCAGGGTCAGGATTGCTGCGTACGAGTATCTTTTTGGGAGTTGTCGGTCGGCTAGGGCAATCATGATGACGCCCCAGAATCCGAGAAGCGCCAGCGCCATCCATCGATAGACGGCGCGCATTGTATAAAGGCCAGGTACGTACTTCCAAAGAAACCCGGTTCCCGTTGGACCCAAAGCGTGTCCCGCAGGCATCAGAGACGATACAGTACCTTCAGGCCCTAGAGCGTTAAATTTGAAGGATGGTCCAAGCGCCAGATAGGCTGCTATGAAGCCGATACCCAATAGAAGTAGCTTGAGTCTTTTGTTGCCGTAGGCCGAAAAGAAAAGGATGACAGCTATCGCGACGGGTACGATCGAAAAGGTTGTCAGATAGACAGATGCGTCGCCAAACAGCCGGTCGGTGTCTCTCTTGATGCTCATCCCGATGATGTCGGGGAACAAAAGTATCCCCTTTGTCGGGGCGACGAGAAATGAAATGTCTACTCCCCAGCCACGGAAAAAATCGATGCTGTACTTAAAATTCCCTGCTGGAATGTATGCGCTATATAACAAGAAGGCTATCGAGAAGCCGAACAGCGCGAATGCGAGCTTCAGGGCATTGGCCAGAATCTTTCGTTCGTAAACTACCCTGGAAAATAGTGTCGCCAAACATGCAGATGCAAACATGACGAACGTGTATCCGTCCATGAATGCGGATACCATGCAGAAGAACAAGAAAGCCAGGTACCTCGCCGCAAAGCGGATGCTCCGGAGGTCGGCGGCGTCGATCATCGTCAAGAATGAAAAGTAATAGGTCGGGAGCAATGCGATCCCTATTGAGACCGTAGAATATCCGGCGTGCTGCCAGACAACTGGAAATGTAAGCCAGATTGTTGCGCCGAGTGCGCCATACAAGCTGGAGCAGCCAAAATATCGACAGAGTCCATAAGCGCCACCAAAAGCGACGGCGAACCAGAGCATGCAGGCGAACGAGTATGCATCCGGTGAAGAAAGCCCGGCTTTCAGCCCAACGGCAGCCACAAGCGCACCAGGTAATCCCAAGGCTATTGCCGCAGGTTTGGGAATACCGATGTCATAGGCGAAGATCGACAAGCTTGGCGCATCGACCAGCGATTTTGCGAAGCCGGTCAGCCAAACCGCTTGGCCCAGAGTAGGCGTCAAGAAACCGGAGATCGCCCCGTTAACAGCCAGCACAAAAACAAAAAGCAGCAGGATCAGGAGCAGCCTGGCAGCGTTCAGGATGGGTGTATCGTCAGCCATGTTAGCGCGCGTCAACATGTCCTCCCACGAGATAGAACCCCAAGTCGCCCAGTACGGTGACGGCGCGGCCGATCACGACCGCCAGCAGGATCGTCGGCGGGGCGGCGAATCCTGCCAGCAGAAACAGCAGCACCGCTTCGCGCACGCCGATCCCGGCCGGCGCGCCGGGGGTGACGAGGCCGGCGAGCCAGGCCAGCACATAGGCGCCGACGATCCCCGGCAGCCCCGCGCCCGACAGCGCCCCTCCCGCGATCCGGAAGGTCGCGGCGAATACCGCGCCGGAGAGCGCGAGGAACGCGAGATAGTAGAGCGCGGCCGCGCCTAGCGCCGCGCCCCCCAATCGTCTCGCCAGCCATAACGCCAGTCCGGCCAGCGCCATGAACACGACAACCGAAACCGCCACGACGTTGGGGCGCTCCACGAGGAGTGGAATGATCAGCGGCGCAAAAAGTGCGCCGCCAGCTGCAATAAGCGCAAGCTCAAGGGCGGTCGATTTCGCCAGCGGCACATTGCCGATGCCGGCGGCGACGCCGATCGCCTGTCGTCCGGCGAACTGAAAAATATTTCCGGGCACATATTTCGCAAGCTGCGAGACGGCGTAGGTGCGCAGCGCCCATCCGCGCGTTACCGACACGCCGAGCCGATGCAGCAGCCGCCACCAGGCAAGAGCGAGCAGAACGTTCGAGGCGCCATAAATCAGCGCCAGCACGGTAAGCCCGAGATAGCCGCCGGCGCCGATGCGCTTTGCATCGATCTCGCCGGCATAGTGCGTCAGACGGAGGCCGACGAAGGCGGCACCCGCGAGCCCGAGAAGCGCGCCGATCCGGTTCAGCCATTTGCGGGCGTCGGGGCTCATGCCTGGGCGGAAGATTGGGATACTCGGTCTCGACGGCATTCTCGCCTTTGGTTGGTGACCCGCTTTACAGTAGCTCAATCGGGAACTAAGGCTTGTTATGGCTGTACGATACGATTTGGTTAGCCCCGAATAGGAAGCGATGATAGGCCATTACTTTTAGTTCCGCAGCGGCTCCCACAGCCTCAAGCTTTTGCCTCCCCAATAGTTCTTCGTGTTCGTCATTTGCACTTTGGCTGAAAAGACCAACTCGGGATCCAACCCAGTGTATCCAGTCCATTGAAGGATGAGGTGTAGTGCAGATAATGCGGGCGTCCGGCGTTTGGTGAAGGTTCTTCTTTAATGTAGCGAGGAAGGCTGCTGGGTCGCTGACATGCTCGATTACTGCCAATGCAATGATCGTATCGTATCGTTCATTCTCGATCTGTGAGGCTAGCCTGAAGTCATGGGACGGGTAGTTATTGCGTGCGGCTGCAATCGACGTGGAGTCGATATCTATTCCGACGTAGTTATGGCGATCAACGTGCTCCGCTAACGCGCCACTACCGCAACCGATATCCAGAACCCGACCCTTCACATAAGGGAGGGCGGCAGATATCCGCTGTTGTCTCAAAAATGGCGAAAGTAGCCCCTCGGTCCCCTGGTCAGCCATCTCTATCTCTCAGTTTGGCCCGACGGGATTCTGCGAGCCGTACTTGTCGTAAGTATTGCCGATGACGATGCCGTCTTCCGCCTGACCGCCGGCTACCTTCATTGTCAGCTTCCCCCGTCGATCGATGGCGCCGGCACGGATGAGGGGCCGGATGGAAGATGGATGCGCTGGGTGTAGCGGATGTCTTCTAGGAGCCGTCTGTTGGCGGCGATGATGTCGGCGAGGAAGGCGACGAGCCCGGCCTGAAATCCCATCGTCAGCAACGCGCCGGCCAGGATCAGCGACTGGATGTGGCCCGAGCCGTCTCCGGACAGATAATGATAGAGGAAGCGCAGCCCGATCAGAATCCCGGCCAGCAGCAGCACGGCGGCAATGGCGCCGAAGAAGCGCGCCGGTTGATAAACCACGAAGATGCGAATGATCGTGAAGATCGATCGCTTGATGTAGGCGGGGATGCTTTTCACCAGCCGCGACGGCCTCAGGTCGCCGTTGACGCGGATCGGCACGTTGATGACGTGCATGTTCTTGCGGCCGGCCTGAATGATCGTTTCCAGGGTATAGGTGTAGCTGTTGAAGACAATGAGCTGCTGCGCGGTCGCGCGCGAGATCGCGCGGAAGCCGCTCGGCGCATCGGCCACGTCGGTCTTGCTGGTGATCCGCACCACCCAGCTTCCGAGTTTTTGCAGCGTCTTCTTGACGGGCGAGAAATGCTCGATCTCGGAAATCGGCCGGGCGCCGATCACCATGTCGGCCTGTCCGTCGAGCACGGGCGCGGTCAACAGCGGAATGTCGGCGGCCTGATACTGGTTGTCGGCATCGGTGTTGACGATCACATCCGCGCCGTGCGCCAGGCTCGCTTCGAGCCCGGTCATAAAGGCGTAGGCCAGGCCGCGATTGCGCGTGTGTCTTGCGACGTGGTCGACGCCGTTCTCCAGCGCGACCCGGACGGTGTCGTCGCTGCTGCCGTCATCGATAATCAGCCACTCGACAATGTCGAAACCGTCCACCGCGCGCGGCAGGTCGCGCAAGGTCACCGCAAGCGTTCCCGCCTCGTTATAGCAGGGGATCTGGATGATAAGCTTCTTCACACTGCGCCTGTCTTGGGCGTGGCGGTGCACCACGACGGAAATGTCACTATGGAGCCGATACATCATGTTTGGCAGGTAGCGTCAAACGGCTTTTGACCCCGCGTTCAAGCCGTGCGGCTGCTGTGTTACTTGAAGAAAAAAACATCAAAAGCAGGAACGTGAAGTGTCGCCGTCGAACAGCCGGAAGGCAAGTCGTTCCGCTCCGCGGCGAGTGACGCGAGTCGTTTCACCTGCATCGCGCCGGTGAGTTTCATTCAGCGCGTGGGCGGCTTCGCCGGCAATGGCAAGTGTCCGCTCGCCCGCGGGCCGTGCCTGCATTTCCAGCCGCCCGCACTCGCAGCAGCCTCGAACCGGGGTTTGGTGAGAATACGATAATACCGCGATTCGAAGCCGCCGGCTGGATCGATAGAGTTTCCCGCCGCCGTCTTGCCGGGGCCGCGAGGGGCTACGAATCCGGCCGTGTCCGTACATGGATGTTTGTGCATTGCGACGGATTGGGCTATGTGCTCGCCGGGGATCGTAACGGCTGACGACAGGCTGGCCGCGGGAACCGGATGCGCCAGTCAGGGGGTGCATCCGCCATGAAAACATGGATATTGCCCTTGCGGCGACGCCGATGGTTCCTTATCGGCTCATTCGAGCCGGGTGTGCCGGCCTGGCCAATGGCAGGGGAGCGACCGGTCCGGGAAAGATTGCTGATATTTCAAGCACATATGGTCCGATACCACCTGCAAAGATTATGAATTCGCGAGTATCGATGCCCTTTTTTATCGCAACCGCCACGTCGCACATCCATAAGGCTCTCGGGCCAAGCCGGCGATCACGATATGGCCAAGTTCCAGCTCGCCCATCCACGGTCCTCGGAGATGCCGGCGCGGCGTCGGGGGCAGGGGGTGGCTTCAGGATCGCGTGCACGGGCAGCCGTAGCGGCCGTAGCTTCAATTGACGGCAGCGATGCCCGGCGTGCTCTTGCACCAACGCGGCGGGAACGTGCCGCTCACCGATGCCCGGCAGGGCGTGACCGTATGATGAGGATGAGGGGACCATGGCAAGAACGGCGCTGATTACGGGGATCACGGGGCAGGATGGCGCCTATCTCGCGGAGCTTTTGCTGTCCAAGGGCTATGAGGTCCATGGGCTGGTGCGGCGCTCAAGCACGTCCGACGTCAACACGACACGGCTCAAATGGCTCGGCATCGAGAACGACGTTCGCATCGTCGACGGCAACTTGCGCGATCTGTCCGGCCTGATCCGCACCATGCGCGACGTCAAGCCGGACGAGGTCTACAACCTCGCCGCGCAATCGTTCGTGAGGTCCTCGTGGCAGCAGCCGATCCTGACCGGCGAAGTGACCGCTCTCGGCGTCACCCATGTCCTTGAGGCGCTTCGCCTCGAACTGCCGCGGAGCCGGTTCTACCAGGCGTCGTCATCGGAGATGTACGGCCTGATCCAGGAGCCGGAGCAATCCGAGATCACGCCCTTTTATCCCCGCTCGCCTTACGCGGTCGCCAAGCTTTACGGCCACTGGATCACCGTCAACTATCGCGAAAGCTACGATATGCACGCCTCCAGCGGCATTCTGTTCAATCATGAATCGCCGCTGCGCGGCATCGAATTCGTGACGCGCAAGGTGACCGACGGCGTGGCGCGCATCAAGCTTGGCCTTGCCCGCGAACTTCGCCTGGGGAACATTGACGCCAAGCGCGACTGGGGTCATTCCAAGGACTATGTCCGCGCCATGTGGCTAATGCTGCAACAGGACACCCCGGACGACTACGTCGTCGCCACCGGTCGCACGACGACGGTGCGGGAGATGTGCCGCATCGCATTCAAGCACGCGGGGCTGCGGATGGAGGACCATCTGGTGATCGATCCGAAACTGTTCCGCCCGGCGGAAGTGGATGTGCTGCTCGGCAACCCCGCCAAGGCGCGGGAAAAGCTGGGCTGGCGCGCCGAAATCTCGCTGGAAGATATGATCTGCGAAATGGTCGATGCCGATCTGAAGCGCCTGCGCGCCGACGTCGCGCAAAGCTGAGCGGAACGCGGCGTGGCGAGCGTGCCGGAGCATCGCATTCTGATTACGGGCGGCACCGGCTTCGTCGCGCGGTTTCTGGTGAGCTATCTGCAAGCGGAATACCCGCGCTGCCGGCTGTTCGTCCCCGGACTCGATGCGCTTGCGATGGTGGACGTCTGCGACCGCGCCGCCGTCAGGCAACTGGTTCGCGACGTCGCCCCCACGGCCGTCGTGCATCTGGCCGCCATCGCCGCCCCGGCGGAGGCGCGCGGCGCGCCGGACCGCGCCTGGGAAGTGAACCTCACCGGCACCCGTCACCTGGCGGAGGAAGTGCTGGCTCACGCGCCCGCAGCGCGCTTCGTTTATGCCGGCAGTTCGGACGCCTACGGCGCTTCCTTCATCGACGCCGCCGGGCCGCTGAACGAGGATGCGCCGTTGCGGCCGATGAACGTCTACGCCGTGACCAAGGCGGCGGCGGATCTGCTGATCGGCCAGATGGCTCATGACGGCCTGCGGGCCGTTCGCTTCCGTCCCTTCAATCATACCGGGCCGGAGCAGACGGACGCCTACGTGATTCCGGCCTTCGCGCGTCAGATCGCCGAGATCGCCGCGGGCCGTCGGGACCCGGTGGTGCGGGTCGGCAATCTCGCGGTCGAGCGCGATTTTCTCGATGTGCGCGATGTCGTGCGCGCCTATGCGATGGCGGCGCTGGTCGATCTGCCCGATACGCCCGGACTGGTGTTCAATCTGGCGTCCGGCACGCCGACGTCGCTGCGGGAGGTTCTCGATACGCTGATCGCTCTGGCTGGCGTGGCTGTCGAGGTGCAGGCCGATCGGGCGAGGATACGCCCCACAGACGTCGTGCGAACCTGGGGCGATTGCAGCCGGGCGCGGGCGCGGCTGGGATGGCAGCCCGTCATTCCCCTGGCGCAGACGCTCGATGACGTTCTGACCTATTGGCGGGCGAGGCCGTGACGTTGAAGGCCGCACAGACGCGCCGGCGGCCGCCGGCAACGCCGAAGGATGATTGATGTTACGAAGCTTGTGGCAGTATCGATACTTCATTCTCACCTCGATCCGCGCCGAGATGAAGGGGCGTTTCGCGCGCTCGCGGCTTGGCGGATTGTGGTTCCTGCTCAACCCGCTGGCGCAGGCGTTGATCTTTTCGATCGTGCTGTCGCAGGTGTTGCAGGCCCGGCTGCCCAATACCGAGATCAAGGGCGCCTATCCCATCTACCTCCTCGCCGGCCTTGCCGGGTGGACCCTGTTCAGTGACATTCTCGGCCGCTGCACGACGATCTTCATCGAGCAGGGATCGGTGATGAAGAAAATCTCGTTCCCGCGGCTATGCCTGCCGGTTATCGTCTGGGGTCGGGCGCTGGTCGATCACCTCCTGCTGCTGGCGGCCATTCTCGTCGTGTTCATGTTCTTCGGCCATTTCGTCGGATGGCCGTTGCTTGCCTTGCCGCTGGGGATCGTCCTGATTTCCGGCCTTGCCTTCGGCCTCGGCATCATCATCGGCGTCGTGAACGTTTTCTCCCGCGATATCGGCCAGGTTGTGCCCATCGTCATGCAGCTCTGGTTCTGGATGACGCCGATCGTTTACCCGGCGAGCGTCATTCCTGAGAAATTTCGCGGCATCATGGCTATCAATCCGATGGTCGGCCTGATCGGCCTCTACCAAAGCGTTCTGCTTTCCAGACAATGGCCGCCGCTTGAAACGCTGATCGCCCCCGCGGTCCTGGTCGTCGTCATCACGGCGCTTGCTTTCTTCTTCTTCCGCCGCGCCAGTCCGGAGCTTGTCGATGCCCTCTGAGACCGATCCGGTTCTGACGGCAAGCGGACTTTCCAAACGCTATGCGACTTATCGGTCGAATCTCGTGCGATTTGCAAGCTGGTTCGGTGTCGATGTGACGCCCGCGGCGGAGTTCTGGCCAATCCGCGATCTGTCGTTCACCGTCGGCCGCGGCGAGGCCGTGGCGATCATCGGCCAGAACGGCGCCGGCAAGAGTACGCTGCTGAAACTTATCACCGGCACGGTGCGGCCGACGCAGGGCGCGATCCATACCGCCGGGCGGGTGAACGCGATCCTCGAACTCGGGCTCGGCTTCAATCCGGAATTTACCGGCAGGGAGAATGTGTTCTATGCCGGCGGCCTGATGGGGTTGTCGCCGGAGCGGCTGAAGGAGCTGCTTCCGGACATCGAGGCGTTCGCCGAGATCGGCGAGTTTTTCGAGCAGCCGCTGCGGTCCTACTCCAGCGGGATGCAGGCGCGCCTTGCTTTCGCGGTGGTGACGGCGGAGCGGCCGGACATTCTCATCATCGACGAGGTGCTCGCGGTCGGCGACAGCTATTTTCAGCACAAGTGTTTCGACCGCATCCGCAGTTTCAAGGAAGCGGGAAGTTCGATCCTGATCGTCACCCACAGCATGACCGACGTTCGCGCCCTGTGCGACCGGGTGATTCTGATCGACAAGGGCAAGATGCTGATGGACGGCCCGCCCGATCAAGTGGTGGACTACTACAACGCGCTCATCGCCGCCAAGGAGAACGAGAAACCGACCGTCGAGCAGCGGCGGACGGAGGGCGGATGGAGCTATACGCGATCGGGATCCGGTGACATCATTGTCGAAAATCTCGCCCTGGTGGATGCCGCGACCCAGAAACCTGTCAGCACCGCGACGGTAGGGCAGGAGCTTGAGGTCATCACGATTGCCCGCGCCAGGGCCGATATACCGCAGCTGGTTATGGGGCAAGGTTTTTCAGACCGGACAGGACGGATGGTATGGGGGACCAACACATGGCACACCCAGCAGCTTATATCAGATGTCAAAGCCGGTTCTTGTGTTGAATTCAGGCTGAGGCTCCCCTGCAATTTTGCGCCGGGGTCCTATTCAATATCGACAAGCCTTGTCAGCAACGACACCCACCTTGAGAATAATTATGACTGGCAAGACAATATGCTTGTATTTGACGTCATCAACAGCAGCAAACATTACTTTACGGGACTCATATATCTTCCGGCGGCTTTCTCGATACACAAGGATGATAAATGAGACAGAATGAACTCATCGGGATTCTTTACCGGGGAATCCTTGGTCGAGAACCCGACCCGGAGGGGCTTGCGCACCACTGCAACTTGCTCGCGCAGGGCGAGTCTCTTGAGGCAATTGCAGCATCCATGCACGCCTCACCGGAGGCAGAC
Organism: Xanthobacteraceae bacterium; assembly: GCA_049651165.1. Classification (GTDB taxonomy): domain Bacteria; phylum Pseudomonadota; class Alphaproteobacteria; order Rhizobiales; family Xanthobacteraceae; genus 62-47. The sequence continues at coordinate 12,224 of JBASBO010000147.1, forward strand.
CGGCGTCGCCGTCAGAAATCCTCGCCCCGGAACATAAATGGCGGAAATGATCTCATTATAGCTCAGTTGCGTGAGAAGCTCGTTATCCTGGATGTCGGCGCGCAGAATTTGGAAGGAGAGTCACACGTATATGCTCCTCTCATAGAGAGGGGGGTCGTCGAGAGGATTATTGGCTTTGAGCCTTTGGCTGACAAGGCAGGTATCCGCAACAGCACTGAACCCCTTGCCGATATCCGTCCTATCGCTCTCGGAACGGGGCATGGGGAGACGCTGCACATCAACAATTACGATGCGACATCGTCGGTGTTTCCAATAAACGAAGATATTATGCACACGACGTACGGCCTGGACCAATACAAGACGGTTCGTCAAATTCCGATCAAAACCGTGCGGCTCGACGATGTCGATACGCCTCACAGGATCGATCTTATGAAGCTCGACGTTCAGGGCTATGAGCTTGCGATACTGGAAAACTCAATAGCGACTCTTGAAAAGACCTTATTCGTCCAATGCGAGGTCGAGTTCCACGATATATATAAAGGACAGCCGCTCTTCGGAGATGTTTTTAATTTTCTGAACTCAAAGGGCTTTGCGCTCTGCGATATCATAAATCAGGTAAGGTTATCGAGCAGAAAATCCGTTGATGCTTTTGCTCGGTCGTGCGGCAGTACATTGTATTGGGGGGATGCGGTCTTCATGAAGAAATCAGTCTCGCGTTCATGCGATCTGATCAATCAGGCTTTGATCGCTAGCTGCGTCTATGGCTGGTATGACGTTTGCTATGATTTATTAAGTAAATACGATCTCATAACAGGCGAAGGTATTTCTGAAAGATATATTCGTTCGCACGGTGGATGATGTTTATTTCCTATGCCCAGAATTTCGAAGACGTGCTGCTGTGGCGAGTCCTCAAGCACGTAGAACACGGATTCTATATCGATATAGGGGCGCAGGATCCTAACGTCTTTTCAGTGAGCCGCGCATTTTATGAACAGGGCTGGCGTGGTGTGCACGTCGAGCCCGTTCCCCGTTACGCAGATATGCTGCGCCGTGCTCGGCCGAATGAAGAGGTTGTACAGGCAGCCATCACGACGATAGAGAGCACGATTCCGTTCTTCGATATTCCGGATACGGGTCTTAGCACGGGTAAGGCAACGGTCGCAGCGTTGCATGAACGCGACGGATTTCCGGCAAGGCAGATCGAAGTCACGTCGATGCGCCTTGCGACTCTTCTCGACCGGTATGGCGAGAAGGAAATCCATTGGCTGAAGATTGATGTCGAGGACATGGAGCGTGAGGTTCTGGAGAGTTGGACGCCCTCTCCGGTGCGGCCATGGATCGTTATTATTGAAAGTACATTGCCTCTTTCTCAAGAGCAAAACTTCGCTGGCTGGGAGTCGCTGATCGTCGATTTGGGCTATGAGTTTGCTCATTTCGATGGGCTGAATCGCTTCTATGTTCATGCCAGCAAGAGAGAGCTGAAGAAAAAACTCGAAGTTGGCGTCAATGTCTTTGACGAGTTCAGCCTGGACATAAACTCATTTTGCGTGAGCAAAATTAAATCTGAGGTCATCGCGCGTGATAAGGCCATTTCCGATCTTACTGATGCAGTAGCAGAGACATCCGATCGTGCGGAACAGGCGGAATACGCCATCTCAGCACTGAAACATTCAACCTCGTGGCGGATTACCGCGCCGATGCGCGGGATGAAAGCGGCAAGCGTTGCGGCTCTGCGTTGGTCGAAGGCCAAGCTGCGGATTGTGCTTGAGCACGCCGTGCTGTGGCTGCGTCGCCGGCCGGCAGTTGCGGCCTTCGTGTTGCGCTGCATCCGGATCGTGCCGCCGCTGGAGCGGCGGCTGCTGGCTTTTGCAAGGACGAAGGCCGGTGGCCAGCAGCGTGCCGAAACGCGATGGGCGCTCGATCCCGATCCTGAAGCATTCGATGCGTGGCGCGACCTCTTGAAAGATTTGGAGGACAAGAGTTAGCGATGCGCCTCTGGATTGACGGCCAGTGCTTGCAGACCCCAAGCCGCCTGCGCGGTATCGGCCGCTATGTCAGTGAACTGGTGCGGGCGATCGCCGAGCATCGTCCGGACGTCGAGTTATTGATGTCGTTCAATGCGGCAATGCCGGACGAGGCTTTGCAGGCCCGCGAGGCGATGTCCGATTTTATTGATCCGAATAATATCTATGTCTGGCATGGTGCGACAGCGGTCGGCGAGGCGATAGAAGGCTACACGGCGGAGCGGAAGCTGGATGAACTGGCCATCGCCCATCATGTGAATTGCCTTGCGCCGGATGTCGCGCTTTCGGCCAGTCCGTTCGAGGGGGCCTATAATCCGATAGTCCCACTGCTGCCGAACACGGCTTGCAATATCCCGATAGCTTCGATTTTTTACGATGCTATTCCCTACCGATATCCGGACAGGTATCTGTCAAGCAGTCCGATGAGGGCCTATTATCACAGGCGACTTGGTTTCTATTCCGGCTTTGCCGACAATCTGTGTATTTCCCGGTTCTCTCAATCTGAACTCGAAAGCATTCATCCCGGCGTGCGTTCCGAAAATATTGCTGCCGGTATTTCAAAGGATTTTCTTGAGGCCGAGAAAAAGGCGCTGTCCGCTCGCGGCGATCATGGAAAGTTTATTTTGTATGTCGGTGCGCTTGATTGGCGCAAGAATGTCGAGACTCTTATCAGGTCTTTCAGGCATATCGACGGAATTTTGCGGGATGATGGCCTGAAGTTGATTGTGGCGGGTGATGGTCCTCCGGTGCTTGTGGATCAGCTTCGGAAAAGCTGGAGTAGCGAAGGGCTGGCGGCAGATCGCTTGATTTGCCTGGGCCATGTATCGAACGAAGATCTGATTTCGCTTTACCGGCAGGCGGAGGTTCTGGTTCAGCCTTCCTTCATGGAAGGATTCGGCCTTACCGCGCTGGAAGCCATTCATTGCGGTACGCCGGTCGTGGCTGCCCGTGCGGGTGCTTTGCCGGAAGTCGTGGGAGTCGATGAGCTTCTATTCGATCCTTCATCGGCGGAGGACCTGGCCCGCGTGCTTGTCCGGCTGCTGAATGATAAGCCGACCACGGCGGGGCTGATGAAGCAGGCGCAGGCTCATGCGGAGTGCTTCACCTGGCAGAGCGGCGCTTCTCTCGTGGTGGAACGGTTGACGACTCTTGTCCGGCGCGATGCCATCCACGATCTGCCAGGCGGGCGTATGAGGCTGGCCCATATGCTGGGCAACCGGAAAATGGATCATGATGGCGCTGCTCGTTCTTTGGCGCTGGCAGAGCCGGCGACGCAGCCGTCACGTTTGCTGATCGATGTCACGTCTACGGTGCGGGTCGATCACAAAACGGGCATTCAGCGCGTGGTCAAGAATATTTGCGCGGCTATTTCTGACCCCAAACATCACCTGCCATCGAATATCGAGAAGCATCTCGTTTATTGCGACGACGATAGTGGCTGTCATGCGCTCGGCGGCGATGAGCTTCGCAAGCCCGAGAAGGACGCCAGCAGGCCGCTTGCCATCGGTTGCGACGTGCTGCTGATGCTCGATAGTTCTTGGGAGTTCCATGCCCTGCATGGACACAATCTGCGGGCTTGCAGGTTGCGCGGCGGCCAGGTCGTTTCCTGTCTTTACGATACCGTTCCTCTGCGGGCATCGGCTTTTTGCGAAACCGGGATGCCCATTGTCTTCAGTGCATGGTTTCGGACTGCGCTCACCTATTCCACGGGCTTTGTCTGCATTTCGCGTGCGGTAGCCGATGAACTCCACGCCATTCTCGAAGCTATCTCATTCCCGCGCCGGATGAAGATCGGCTATTGGCATCTGGGTGCCGATTTCGCTGAGGCTGCTCCCGCGGGAACGGAGGATGGGCGCGACAAGGCGCGTCCGATGTTCCTGATGGTCGGTACGCTGGAGCCGCGCAAGGGCCATCGTGTGGCGCTGGAGGCGTTTGAGCGGCTGTGGGCCGCCGGCGTCGATGCCGATCTGGTCATGGTCGGTAAGGAGGGCTGGGGCGTCGAGGCGTTGGCGCAGCAGATTCGTCAACATGCCGAACATGGCCGCCGCCTCACCTGGCATGTCGACGCCGACGATGCGATGCTGGCACAAATGTATCGGCGTTGCGATGCGCTGATTGCCGCTTCGTTCGGTGAGGGGTTCGGCCTGCCGGTGGTCGAGGCCGGTCATTTCGGCAAGCCGGTGATCGCCAGTGACATTCCTGTGTTCCACGAAGTGGGCGAGGGGGCAGCCTCGGTCAGCTTCTTTGAGGTTGGTTCCGCGCCGGCGCTGGCAGACGCAGTTAAGAAGTTTCTGGTTCAGCCGGGAGATGCCCGATCGCAAGCGTCGCATACCACTTGGCAAAGCTGGCGCGAAAGCGCGGCGCAGCTTGAAGATGTAGTGCTGGGTGGCAACTGGTATAAAGTCTACGAGCCGCGCGAGCGCAGGGACTACGCGCCCCTTGACGATTTCGGCAATACGAGAATGAGCGCGCCGCTGGCTCCCGAGCAGCGCCGGCATGCGCTGAAGTTGATCGAGGGGCCGGTTCCGCTCGATGGCGGGGCATCTCTCAAGATCACGGTTGCCGTAACGAATTGCTCATCCGTTGTCTGGTCGAGCGAGGGCTCGCCCGATGGATCGCTGGGTGTCAACCTCGGTTTTCGTGTCGTCGGCAGGGACGGACGCATACGTGCCTCCGATAATCCTCGAACGCCGATCCCTTTCGTGCATATTCCGGGCGACACCCTCTATATGCCGGTCATCGTTCCCGCAAGGTGGAAACGGCGTGGCGCTGCTTTCGTCGATATCGAGCTGGAACAGAAGGACGTCGTCGGGTTCGGCGGGGCGCTGCGCGTGGCGTTGTAAGAGGGCTGTATTATCCGGTGCCGCCGCGCATTGGCTGAATTGGATTACGCCGTCGGCCGGCGGCCTTTTGGCATAGGCTGTGGGCCCCTCATCTCTTCCGCTCCAGCAAGTCCTTCACTTCGGTGGAGCGGAAGCGGGGGGCGACGAATACGCCTTCGGGGCGCGCGACCACCAGCATGTCGGTGAGGCCGATGCCGAGGATCCGGCTGTCGTCGGCGACGATCAGGTTGCCCCGGCAGTCGCACAAGTCGACGTCGCCGGACGTTGCATTGCCTGCGTCATCCTGATCCATCAGGCCGAAAACCGCCGACCAGTTGCCGACGTCGGACCAGACGAATTGCGCCGGCACCATCGCGACCTTGTCGCTCTTTTCGAACAGCGCGTAGTCGATCGAGATCTTCGGAGCGGCCAGAAACGTCGGACCGTCGAGGAAGGATGCGCCGCCACGCATCACCGCCAGTTCGCTCGCTTTCAACGCCGCCGCCCAAAGCTCGGGCATCACCGCTTCGGCTTCACTGGCGAATGTCTTCGCCGTGAAAACGAACATGCCGCTGTTCCAGGCATAGTTGCCTTCGGCGAGATAGCGCGCGGCCAGTTCAGTTTTGGGTTTCTCGTGAAACTTGACGACACGATATCCGTTGGGGTGGCAGGCGATCGGGTCACCGCGCTGGAGATAGCCGAACTCGGGCGACGGGTTGGTGGGTGTGATGCCGAACGTCGCCAGATAGCCGAGCCCGGCAAGGGCGATTGCCGAGCGCAGCGTCTGGTCGAACGCCTGCGTATCGGGGATCAAGTGATCGCACGGAAAGGCGCCGACGGTGATGTCGTCGCCGTAGAGCCTGCGGGCGGTGGCGACGGCCGCGGCGATCGCCAGCCCGGAATCCCGGCGCGCCGGCTCGAAAATGATGTGAGGGCTTTGGCCGCCGACCTCGGCAGCCTGTTCGCGCAAGAGTGCTTCATGGTCCTTGTTGGCGGCGACGACGATGTGGTCGACGCCACAGTCGTGGAGACGCATCAGGGTCAGTTGGTAGAGTGAATGCCGGTCGCCGAACAGCTTCAGGAATTGCTTGGGGCACTCCGGCCGCGACATCGGCCATAGCCGTGTGCCCGCGCCGCCCGAGAGCAGGATCGCCACGGTTGGTCCATGCGGGGAAGACATCATCGAATTTCCTTGCTTGCAATCGAGGTGTAGATCGCCGCGTAACGCTCGCCGAGGCGCTGCGCCGTCAATTCCGTCTCATAGCGGGCACGGGCGCGGGATCCCATAGCGTGCGCCAGATCGGCGTCGGCGATGAGCGTGCGGATGGCGGTGGCGAGCCTGGCAGGATCGACCGGCGGCACCACCAGGCCGGTCTCGCCGTCGATGTTGACGAAGCTTGTGCCCGTTCCGATTTCGCAGCAGATCATCGGCACGCCCCGCATCGCGGCTTCGACCAGCGATAATCCGTATGCCTCCGATGGAAGGTGCGACGGCAGCACCAGCGCGCGGGCGAGATCGAGTAGCGCCATCTTGTCCTCGTCCGGCAGGCGTCCGAGAAAATGGACGTGATGCAGCGCGCGCTCCCGGACCTTCCGCTCCAGTTGCGTGCGCTCCGGGCCATCGCCGAGGAGCACGATATCGCAATCGAGCTGCGAGGCGGCGTCGATCAGGGTATCAAGGCCCTTGTAGTAACGGAACACGCCAGTGAACAACACGAACGGGTGGGGAAAACGGGTCCGCCAGCGCTCAAGAATCGCGGCGGAGGGTTGCGGATAATCTTCCTCCGCCAGCCCGAGCGGCACGACGTCCACCTTATCGGCAAACGCGCGGAGAACTTTGCTGGAGCGGCGGTGCGGTTCGCTGGTCGCGACGATGCGGTCCATGCTGGTGAGAAACGCGCGCATCAGCGGCGCGTAAAGAGTAAGAAGTCGCTGTTGCTTGACGATGTCGGAATAGTAGGTGGCCAGGCTCGGTTTTCCGTGACGCGCAAGCATGTGGAGAACATCCATGAACGGCCACGGAAAATGATAGTGGACGATATCGGCCCGGCGCGCCGCACCAGTAAATTTGCTGAAGGCGTGGAGCGAAAATCCGGTCGAGGCGATATCGACGGTCCGTGTCGCGCGGACGATCGGTACGCCGTCCTTGTCGGGTGGCCAATCGCCGGGCTGAGCGAGCGTGAAGACCTCGCTCTCCACGCCGAACGGCGCCGTGTGCTTGCACAGGGCGTCGATCGTGCGCTCGATACCGCCGAATGTTTCCGGCCAATAGGTCTTAAAGACGTGCAGGACGCGCATCGGCGGCTTTGGTCTGGTGAATGAGGTCGACGAACAGGCGTTCCGCATCGGCCGCGGCTTTCTCCCAGGTGAAGCGCCGGGCATTTTCGATAGCGCGTTGCCGTCGCGCGCGGTCGGCGGGATCGAGCGTCAACAGTGTCGCCAATCCGCCTCTGATCGAGGATGTCGACGACGGATTGACGAGAATGGCGTCCGGTCCCGCGATCTCGGGCATCGAGGACACGTTCGACGCCAGCACCGGCACGCCGCGCGCCTGCGCTTCGATAATCGGAAAGCCGAACCCCTCGTAAAGCGACGGCATCACAAGACCTCTAGCGCCGGCATAGAGCGTATTCAACTCCGACTCCGAAACGAAGCCCTTGAGGACGATGGAGGGATCGTCCGAGAAAGCCGACATATCGCTGTCCTTTTTGCCGCCCCAGCCTTTGGCGCCCACGATCAGCAATCGCGTCCGCCGTGTGCACTCGGAGGGCAGCGACTGCCATGCGCCGAGCAATCGTTTGAGGTTTTTCCGCGGCTCAAGGGTGCCGACGAATAGCAGATAGTCGTCGTCGTCTGCGGGCGCGTCCGCCGGTGGCGGCGCGCCGTGGCCGGGGTAGACCGTTCCGACCTGGGCGGTAAGATGCGGCAAAAGCGAACGCAGATCGGCCCCGGTGGCGTTCGAATCCACCAGGACGAGGTCGGCCTGCGCAACCGATCGTCGCATCAGCAGAGCTTCGCCCAGGTAGGTACGCCAGCGCATGGTGTCGGCGGCATGTCGCCAGACCAGATCATGGATGGTAATCACGCGCGGAACGGAATCGATCGACGCCCACGGCAGCCGGTGCGCCGGCCCCCAGAACAGGTCGAGGCCATCCCGGCGAGCTTGTGCCGGAAGCGTCGTCTGGGTCCAGATCAGTCGGGTCACGAGTGACGTAGCGGTCGAGGTGCGGACGATGTCGGCCCAATCGATGGTCGGTACCGTGCGGTGCGGTGGCGCGGGGAGATAGAGCACGATCCGATGCCCCCGCGTCGCCAGCGCCTGGGCGATACCGACGATATAGCGGCCAATTCCGGAAAACGGCATCACCAGGTTCCGGCCATCGATACCAATTCGTAAGCGAGGCGATCGGTCTGTCATCATCGGTCGGCCTTGCCGGGTCGACCAGCAGAAGCTCTTTCACAAGGGCCGCTATCGCAGTTGACATGGCCATATGTTCTGCGCGGTGATGGTTGGCAGCCACACGCTGGTGCAAGCATCGGAACTATTAGAGGGTTTATAGGGTCATCGTGAACAGATGGTCAATGACGAATCGTTCACCCGAATACCTCGATAATCCGGCAATCAACTCAGGCTGACGGCGAAAGGCGATACGCTTATCTGTGCCCCGATTTTACCTTTCCGCGTCGGGGTCGGCTGCGGCTCTTCGCGGATTTTGCTCCGCTCTTTCGGGGCCCCTTGGTGTCGCCCGGCAGGGCCGCCGATGGTGGCGCGGAAGCGAACTGGCGGAGGCATTTCAAGGCAAACCTCGAAAACACGCGCACGCGAAGCGGCGGGGTCGATCCGGGGTGAATGATCCAAACCGCATAATCCGCTCCGTCGGCATCAACGGATTCATATTCGGGCATCACCCTTTGCAGGAGCCCGCTCTCGATGTCGGCGATCGTCAATGGGCCGCCCATGCGGGCGATACCTAGGCCATCCACGGCCATCGATCGCAGCACGAACCAACTGTCCACCACGGCCCAGGCATCGATTTCCACCGACGTCACCTTCCTGTTGGACGACCGGAAGTGCCAGGATTGACTGGAGGCGTGATCCAGGCAGCGGTGCTTTGCAAGATCGAGCGGAGATTGCGGCGCGCCGAATTCCTTTATGTAGCGTGGCGACGCGCAGATCACTCGCCGATATTCGTACGCGCGCAACCCAACGAGGTGGCTTGGAGGAACTTTCCCCGCGCAGATCGCAAGGTCACAGTCGATGCCGAGCCTGCTGGCGGGGTCGCCGGAGGTCAGCACCGAAATTACGATCTGAGGATGCAGCTTCCTAAATTCCCGGAGAATCTCGGGCATATAGCAGGCGGCGAGCCAGGCATCCATGGCGACGGCGATCCTGCCGGCAGGCGCGTCTTGCAGGGCTTCGAGCCGTTCGACGAGTTTCCTTTGTCCGGCGATCGCTTCGCGCGCCCAATCGAGATAAGTCTGCCCCGCTTCCGTGAGAGACAGCTGCCGTGTCGATCGGGTCATCAGCTTTACGCGCAGATTCGCTTCCAGGGCCATGATGCGCCGGCTTGCAAATGATGCCGAAATGCCGTGCCGGCGAGCAGCCCCTGCTATGCTGCCGGTGTCGACCACATCGACAAAGAGAGCCGCGTCACTCCGATCCATGACCTTTCCCGGCCGGTTGCTCAGCCTGCCGGCCGCGGCGCGATCCCGGCAAGCCGCATTGCGAAAGCCATTCGCCGTTTCACCGAAACGCTGTCAGATTCCCAGTCCCGGCTTGACGCATTTTCCTCACGCGCGCCGGCTTCCGCGTTGTTCAAAACGCTATAGCGCCGGAAGCAGGTTTCCCGCAACAGCCGCTGCTAGGCCATCTGCCCGCCGTCGGCTGTCACGATCGAGCCCGTCATGAAACTTGCCCGGGGTGATAGCAGGAAGGTGGCGACCGAAGCAATTTCATCGGGGCGGCCGAACCGTCGCATCGGCACGTTGCGTTCGATCTTGCGACGCCTTTCCATCCCGTTCTCACCCTGAAGGATTTTCTCCCATGCGCCACCCGGGAAAAGAATATTGCCGGGCGACAGCGCGTTGACCCGAATGCCGTCCGGCCCGAGCGAGCGCCCCAATTCGCGCGCCAGGTGGTTGATGGCGGCTTTGGCCGGGCCATAGATCAGCGACGTGCCGATCGCCCCGCTCCCGGCGATCGAGCTTATGAACAGCAACGCCCCTTCCTTTCGCGGGTGCATTCTGCGCAGAACAGCGCGTGCGAACCGGAACGACGAATCCAGATTCTGCGCGTTTCCGGCGGCCCAGGTCGCATCATCCAGTTCGTATCCGGGGGGCGCCGGATAGAGACCGACATTGGCTACCGCGCCGTGGATCGGCCCGAACTTCGATTCGATAGAATCGACCGCGCTCTCCAGAAACGCTGTATCGCAGGCGTCACCGGCTCTGGACCAGACGGCTTCCTTGCCGAACTCATCGGCAAAGGACCCGTGCGCCGCGGCGAGATCGGCCTCACCGCGCGCAGTCAGAGCGACGCGCGCGCCCTCCTCAAGACAGGCGCGCGCTATCGCATAACCGATTCCCCGACTGGACCCGGCGATAAAGACAATGCGATCCTTGAGTTGCAAGTCCATAACGCCGGGCTCCATTACGATTTGACCGAGCTGCGCGATCTGCCGCCGCCGTCAGTCCTTGACGGTTGCGGTCTGCACCTCTCCGACCGGGTCCCAGCCTTCGCCATTGAAGCGGATCATCTGCATCTGCGAAATCGGGAAGTAATTTGTCGGGCTGGTGTTGATCGTGATGCCCGGAAGCAGCATTCCCAGCGAAATACCTTTGAGGTTCGTCGCCTGCTTCATCACGTTCTCGCGGGAGAGATCGTCGCCGCACTGTTCGAGAACCTTTTGCAGGAGTTGCGATGCCATGAAGGAGATGGCGGCGAAGTAGTTCGTTCGATCACCCTCCGGATAGTACTTGTCCATGAAGGTGAGGAATTCCTTGACGCCCGGATCGTCCTTCCAGCGCGGATCGCCAGGCTCCTTGACGGAATTGGCCGTCAGAATTCCCTTGGCATTCTCGATACCCGACGGCCTGAAGACCGAATTGATGTTGGCCGCCGCGTTGGACAGGATATGCACCGGCTTCCAATCAAGTTCCGCCAGCTTCCGGATTGCTTGCGCCGCGAAGCGTGGTGTCGTGAAGTCGACAAGCACGTCCGCGCCCGACGCTTTCAGTTTGACCAACTGCGAGTCGATGGTCGCGTCGGTAACGTCGTAGGTGGCCTCGGCGACGATGTATTTCGAAGCGTCCTCACCAAAGCCGTCCTTAAATCCTTTGTGGAGATCCTTGCCGAAATCATCGTTCTGCATGAGAACGGCGACCTTCGCGTTGGGAAAACTGTCCTTGATATAACGCGCATAGATTGCCGTTTCGATACCGTAAACCGATGAAGCCCACCCCATCGTCCATGGAAAGTTTTTTGGATCGCCAAACTTTGTCGCGCCGGTCGCCGAGAACAACTGGGGCACCTTACGCGTGTTAAGATACTTCTGGATGGCGGAATTCGTCGGCGTGCCAACGGCGTTGAAAATCAGCAGAACATCGTCGTTCTCGACGAGCCGCCGCGTCTGCTCGACCGCCTTTGGCGGGCTGTAGGCATCGTCATATGAGATAAATTCAATCTGGCGGCCCTTGATCCCGCCGCGCTCGTTCAGCATGCGCATATAGGCCGCGTCGATTTTTCCGAAGATACCGTAGGCGGAAGCCGGCCCGCTATAGGGAGCAAGGTTTCCGATCTTGATCTTCTCCGCCGCCGTTGCCGATGCGATGCCGGCTCCGGCGACAAGCGCGGTGACGAATACGACCTTTAACCAACCACCTTGACTGCGACGCATTTCGATCCTCCCTCGATGTTTTCTTCCGATAGCGCTAAGTCATTTGCCTTTTTCTTTGAGACCATCATCCCCCCGCATCGACGGAAGCCCCATCGATCGATCGGAGAATGAGTCGAAGCCCGACTCGTTCGATAGAGACGCTCATGCTGCTGTTCATGCTTGCAACTCTGCGCGCGTGCGACGCGTCGCCTCGATGTCGATATCGCCTGAGATGTTCAGAACCACGCCGTATAGCCGCCGGGCGGCTTCACGCGAAATATAACCAAGTCTGACGTCTTCTCGAACAGCGGCTGGATCGCGCTCGATCGCCAGTCCGAAACCTCCGCCGCCGCCGCTGTTGACCTGGACGATATCGCCTGACCTGATCGGCCTATCATCCTTCTTCAGGTTGTCGCGACTGCCGTCAGGATGGATGACGATCACCTCGGCCACCTCGCCGGCACCGCCGCCTTCCAATCCCCATGGCGGGCATTGCGTGCGCTCGACGTTTACATTGAGCGTCAGGGGAATATCGACAGGGAACGAATAGGTTTTCTCGATTCCGAGACCGCCGCGATGCCGGCCCGCGCCGGCGCTATCCTGGCGCAGTTGCTTGACCTCGATCCGATAGGGATAGAGCGCCTCCTGAATTTCCACCGGAACATCCCGGACGTCGCCATGCACCATCGAGCGCAGCGGCCCCGGCCCGTCGGCGTTTCGCCATCCGCCCCATCCGCCGGACATGGCGTCGAGACAGAACCAGGTTTCGCCGGTCTCGGGGTTGCGGCCGGTGATGGTGTGAATGCCATAGATCCCATGGTGAGAAGCGGGGACGCGATCAGGCATCGCCGGCGCAAGCGCCGTCAGAAGCGTTTCGACCACGGTGTTTCCGGTATATCCGCCCTGGCCCGAGGCCGCGCTCGGGCTCGCGCTCAGAAATTTTCCGTCCGGAATAATCAGATCGACGCGGTCGAAGTCGCCTTCATTGACCGGCGAGAGCGGAGCCAGCAGGTACTTGTAGGCGAGACGCGCGGCCGCCAGCGCTCCGCCATCGCGCGACTGGTTGACCGGGCCGATCACCTGTTTGCTGAGCCCCGACAGATCGAAGATCAGCCGCCCGTCGCGAACGATGACCTTGACGTCGACCTGCATCTTCTTGTCGAGTTCGACGCCATCGTTATCCAGGAATGACGACGCCGTGTATTCGCCTTCGGGCAATGCTCGGATAGCGCGTTCCGCGTCGGCGGCCGCATCGGAGAACATCTGATCGACCGTGGCCTTGAATGCAGGCAATCCATGCTCGGCGATGATTTCCTGAACCAGATCGTGCCCCATCTGGCAGCCGCCGAGCTGCGCCTCAAGATCGCCGAGCAGCAGGGAGGGAAAGCGGGAGTTCGCGGCGATCAGCCTGAACAGGTCCGAATTGCGCTGGCCTTTCGAAATGATCCGGATGGTCGGATAAAGCACGCCTTCCTGCCAGGTGTCGGTGGCTGTCGGCGAAAAGCAGGACCCGACAACGCCTCCACCGATATCGATCCAGTGAACAAGCACCGCGAAGAAACCGACCAGATCGCCGTCGACGCGGATCGGCGTATAGGCGACGATGTCATTCAGATGCTTGCCGAGCACGTATCCGTTGACGATGACGACGTCGCCCGTATGCAGGTCATCCGGCCCGAACACGCGAAGCCCTTCCCGCACGGCGAGGCCGATGGCGTTGGCGACGAAGCTCGGCAGGCTGTAGCGCGATTGCGTCACGAGCCTGCCCGCGCTGTCGGTATAGCCGACCGCGTAGTCCTTGTACTCCTGCACCAGAAGGCTGAACGCGGTTCGTTCGATGTTCTTCTCGATGAGATTCGGAACGGCGATGATGCGATGTCGAATCACTTCAAGGTCGATCGGATCGTATCCATCCGCAACCTTATCGGATGACGGAGCGTGGGCCATTCTATTCATCGGCAGCCTCCCGATGCGAAACATGGGTTCGAACGGGCTGCGCGACCTCGATACGTAATTCGCCGAATTCGCCGACGATACATCGGTCTCCGATGCCGACGATCGTCGTGGCGCTATATTCCTCGATAACGGCGGGTCCGACGACGGTCATTCCGATGGGCAGCGCGTCACGCTGATAGACCGGAGTCCGAATGCGTTCGCCGCGCGCACGGAAAAAGACCTCACGCTCTCCTGACGGTGCCCGATCCGTCGTCGCCTTCGAGAGATCGGCGCTCAAGGCGGGGCGAAGCGTCGGCGCGAACGCGACGACATGCAGGATGATGAATTCCGCGGGAAACGATGAGTTGAGATGCCCGTAACGCTTGAGGTACGTCGCCTCGAACGCCCGCAGCACGTCTTCCGCCGTCAGGGGCTCCGGCAGCCGTATGCGGACCGTATGAGCCTGGCCCTTGTAACGCATCTCGGCCTCATGCCGAAACCTCAAGGCAGACGCGTCGAAATCGGACGCCATGTCTTTCCGCAAGTCATCTTCGACGTTACGGATCTCCCGCATAGCGTCCGCCATGTCGGCCGGGGTCACGGGCCGGATGAAGGTGCGCGCGGCGTCGCGCCTCGCCTCGGCCATCAGCATCCCGAAGCTCGAAAAAGCGCCGGGATTGGGCGGGACGATAACTCTGGGAATCCGCAGGTCCCGCGCCAGATCGCCGCCAAAGAGGGGACCGCCACCGCCGAAAACAAAGAGATCGTAAGCACGCACATTGCGTCCGCGCTCCGTCGAGATTTCCTTGATCGCGCCCGCCATCGTGACTGAAGCGAGGTCAAGAATTCCTTGCGCCACGCGGTCGACACCCCCCGGCTCGGGAAAGCCCAGCTTGTTCGCGAGTTGCACCTCGATTGCGGACCGTGCCTGATCGACATCGAGCTTCAGCCGGCCGTTCAGGAATGAATTCGAGCCGATCCGCCCGAGCACGACATTGGCGTCCGTTACCGTCGGCTCCACGCCGCCGCGGCCGAACGCGATAGGACCCGGCGTCGATCCCGCGCTTTGCGGCCCGACCCGAAGACGACGATTTTCATCGATCCAGGCGATTGAGCCGCCGCCGGCGCCGACCTCGACGATATCGAGGACCGGCGTCCGCAGCGGAAAGCCGCGCTCATAGCCGCCGACATAATAGGTCGATTCGATTTCGAACGATCCATCTTCGATCAGCGCGCATTTGGCGGTGGTGCCTCCCATATCGAAAGCGATCATCCTGTCGATGCCGAGAGCGCGGGCATACTCGCAGGCGCTGATGCAGCCGCCGACCGGTCCGGATTCGACCATGGCGATCGGCAGCGCCATCGCCTGCTTGGTCGACATGACGCCGCCGCTCGAACCCATCATGTAGAGGATGCCGGGGAAACCACGCTGACGCAGTTGCGTGTCGAAGCGATCGACATAAGTCGCCATCTTCGCGCCGACATACGCGTTGGCGGCAGCGGTGGAGGTCCGCTCGTACTCGCCCCATTCCCGCGAAAGCTCCGAGCTTGTGGTGACGAAGACCTGCGGCGCCAACTCCGCTACGATGCGTCGTGCCGCCTGTTCGTGGACCGGATTTCGATACGCATTGAGGAACGCGATGGCAATTGAATCGACCTTCAGCGTCGTCAACTGACGCACAAGAACGCGAAGTGCTTCTTCATCGAGCGGCGTAACCACGTTTCCTTGACCGTCGATACGTTCCGCCACTTCGAAGCGCAGATCGCGCGGAATCAAAGGGGGCGGCTTGCGGAAAGAGAGATCGAACGGCACAGACCGATTGCCGCGTCCGATTTCCAGCACATCGCGAAATCCCCTGGTCGCGATCAACGCCGTTCGCGATCCCTTGCGCTGGATCAACGCATTGATGACATGCGTCGTGCCGTGCTTCATCAGGCCGGCATTCGAAACATCGGCTCCGGTGTCCTCCAACCCCAGCAGCACGCCGGCTATCAGATCGTCATAGTCGGTGAGGCATTTTCCGAACGTCGTCATGCGGGTCACGCTGTCATGCACGGCGAGGTCCGTGAAGGTGCCTCCTGTATCTGCCGCAATAAGAAATCGTGTCGTCATTCGAGCGATCCTTGCAGCTAGATCCGCACCAGCGTTATGCCGCGGTTTTCGCCGTTCAGAAGGCCGATCAGCGCTGCCGGCGTATTCTCAAGACCATGGACGATGTGATAAAATGGCTTGATCCGGCCTTCCTGAAACCACCGCCAGATATCGGCTTCCGCCTCGGACCAGCATTGACGATAGGAATGCATGACGAAGCCGGTCATCGTCAGGCTTTTTACGATCAGCTTCAGCGGCAATCCCTTCGGACCCGACTCCGGAACGTCCGAATCGTACTGCGCGGTGTTTCCGCAGCACACGATCCGACCGCCGATCTTCATGGCATCGAGGGCGGCCTCGAGGACCGGGCCTCCGGTATTGTCGAAAAACAGATCGACGCCGTCAGGACATGCAGCGCTCAATCTTTTTGCGAAATCGTCGGCCTTGTAATCGACCGCATGGTCGATGCCGACTTCACGCGTCAGCCAGTCGCATTTCGTGGAGCCCCCGGCGATGCCGACGACGCGACATCCGGCGATCTTCCCCAGTTGCGATACGAACGAGCCGACGCCGCCAGCGGCGGCGGACACCAATAGCGTCTCTCCTGCTCGCGGACGCCCGACGTGAAGCAGGCCGAAATAGGCGGTGATCCCGCTGGAACCCAGAACGCCCAGGAGGTGCTCGATGGGCCGGCTTTCATCGCGCTTGTAGAGTTGCGATGGGGGAGCTGCGGCATAGTCCTGCCAGCCGAGATTGGTCTCGACGATGTCTCCCTTCTTGAAGCCGGCATGACGCGACTCCAGGACTTCACCCAGCGCGCGGCCCGGCATCACTTGGCCAGGATCGAGCTGGGAACGATAGGTTTCCCGTTGCATCCAGGCGCGGTTGCCCGGCATAAGAGATATGTATCGATGGCGGACAAGCACTTCGCCATCCTGCGGCGAGGGTGCTGGCGAATGCCGCAACTCGAACTGACGTGTTGTCAGCTTGCCCTCAGGCGGGGCCACGAACCACCATTGCCGGTTCACCCGGTATCCTCCCGGACGTCTGTTTCCCTATTGTTTGCTAGACCGTAGATGGCATGGGTCATTCGCGCTATTTCCTATCACGCACGATATTCATTCCGTTTTAGTCTGAAAGGGTAGAGACGCAGTTTATCTGCGCTCCCTCACTTTCGGCCAAGAAGCTGCTACTGGCGCCACGGGCCGGGATCGCCCGCCGCTTTTGCTCATCCAATTGGGTGGTTTTTCGCTTGGCAGTCGTCGATGAATGCGCCCGCACGCACCTGGCTCACGCCCGGCGCCCGCGTGATGGCGCGCTTCAGCGCGATTGCGCGGTAACGCGCCGTTCCAGCCTCATCGGGCGCAACGGCAGCTTTGCTGTGATTGGATGCTGGATCGAGCGCCCGCATTTGGGGCGGCAACTGGGTCCATGGAATGACGATGGGGGAACCATCGATGTTATTCGCGTGATTGTGCGATCGGCTCTCGCGATAACGCGTGCTTCATAATCTTCCCGGCGGGCGTATGCGGCATATCGGGAACGAAGACCACTTCAGCGGGCACCTTGTAACCCGCGAGCTCGGAACGGCAATGCGCGATCACCTTCGCAGCCGATAGATCGGCGGCTCCTTGACGCAGAACGATAAATGCGCGACCGGCTTCGCCCCACTTGGCATGGGGAATGCCAACGACGGCCACCTCGAGAACCTCGTCGAGTTCGACGATGACCCGCTCGACTTCGGCGGGGTAGATATTCTCGCCCCCCGAAATGTACATATCCTTCCAGCGATCGACGATGTAGTAGTAACCTTCCTCATCGACCCGGAAAGCGTCTCCCGTGCGAAACCACTCGTCGATCCATTGCGTTTGATTGACCGCCGGATTACGGAGATATCCGGGAGACACCTGAGGCCCGCGCACAAGCAGTTCGCCTACCTCTCCCGGCCGCACATCTCTGAAATCCGCATCGACGATGCGGAGTTCCGCGTTCATCACCGGGAGGCCTACCGAGCCGCGTTTGCGGGTGACGTCCTCCCTCGGCAACAGCAACGTCAGAGAACAGACTTCGGTCATTCCCCATCCTTGCTGAAGGCACATGCCCTTTGCAGCAAACATCTCCACCATGGGAATCGGCACCGCCTGTCCGCCGGATATGACGCTCTCCAGATGGTCGAAGCGGGCGTCGCCGAACTCCGGCAGATCCGACATCATCAGAAAATGCGTCGGCACACCCATGAAATGACTGAGTCCGGTCTCTGGCGTGCCGATCAACTTTAGACAGATCTGCGCATCGAACGTCCGCATCACATAGTTCAGGCCGCCCATATAAATTACGGGGTTGGCATAGGTGTTCAAGCCACTGATGTGAAACATCGGCAGCACCGTGAGGCTCACCGAGCGGGACGAAAGGCCGACCTTCGCCACGCAGTGTGATGTCAGGCAATCCACCATCCCATAGGTGATCATTGCCCCCTTGGGACGGCCCGTGGTGCCGGACGTGTACATGATCGTCCATACTTCGTCTTCACGAAGCTCGGGAATCGCGAGCGGCGGCTGCCCGATCTCGGCCGTGATGCCGCGCTCGTAGTCGCTGGGGCGTCCGTCGCGAATGGTCTGGATGTGCGGAACCTGGGCCGCCGCCGCGGCGGCCCGCCCGGTCTCCTCGAATTCCTCTCCGATATAGAGCAGTTTGACTTGCGCATCCCTGAGGACATATTCGAGTTCGGAAGCAGTCAGGCGCCAGTTGAGCGGCAGAAAGCGCGCCGGAATCCGACGGCAGGCGAACTGCACTTCCATAATATCCGTCGAGTTATGACAGAGCACGGCGATGCAATCGTCGGGCTTGAGATCGAAGGATTTCCGGATGTGACGCGTAAGTGCGTCGATCCTTCGATCGATCTCGCGATAGGTCAGGTGTCGATCGGAATGAAGGTCGACAAGGCCGATCTTGTTCGGCTGGATCAGACTATGATGTCGGATGCAATCGTAAGTTCGGCGCGCCATGATTTTTCTCCGGGGACGCATCCTCATGCAGTATGATTATGCTGGTATCGAAGCGCACCGTCCAAGTATCATCGGGATGATTTGGGCGGTGCGCAATTCGAACGATGGACTATTTTGCAATCGCGCATTCAGGGGACAATGGCGGCTCGACGGTGCTGCCGGCGATGGTATTGAGCACATTGAAGTAGTCCCATGGCGCCTTGGACTGCTCCGGCGATTTTACCTGGACCAGATACTGGTCGAATACAAATCGCCCGTCCTTGCGGATCGTTCCCTTCGCGAACATGTCATCGATCGGGGTTTCCTTCATCTTCCGGATAGCCGCAACGGACTCGTCGGTGCCGGCGGCCTGAACCGCTTTGAGATAGTTCATCGTGTAGGAATATGCACCCGCCTGCGGGTAATTCGGCATTTTCTTTGTTCGCTCGAAATAGCGCTGCGCCCATTCCCTGCTTTCCTTGATCCTCGACCAGAAGTATGGCGTCGGAACGACGAGCCCCTGGGCGATATTAAGACCCGCCGCATGGACGTCGGTCTCAAGGAAGATCATGGCCATGAACTTCAGGCCGCGTTTGATGAGCCCGTATTCATTCGCCGTTTTCAACGCGTTCGAAGCGTCCCCGGCTCCGTTCGCAAGGACGATGACGTCAGCCTTGGATCCCTCTGCCTGAAGAATCAAAGACGAGAAATCCATCAATCCGACGGGGTGCTTCACTGTCCCGACGATTTTTCCTCCGGCCTCGGTAACCAGTTTCGTCAGGGACGCTTCGATCGCGGTTCCGAATGCGGAATCCAGCGTAATGAAGAAGAACGACTTGCCTAATGTTTCGACTGCTGCCTGCGCCGATGTCTTGGCCAGCGTGTAAGTATCGAAAACATAAAGCACTGATGTCGGAGAGCAGCTCTTTCCGATCAACGCGGTCGTACCCGAGCCACCGATCAGCATCGCCACTTTGCGTTCGTTGGCGAGGTGCTGAACGGCCAAAGCGATATTCGAGCCCGGGATATCGGTAATAACGTCGACCTTCTCGATCTCCATCCAGCGCCGCGCAATCGTCAGCCCGACATCCGGCTTACCCTGATGGTCACCGACCACGACTTCGATCGGCTTTCCAAGAACCTTTCCGCCGAAATCCTCGACCGCCATCTTGACCGCGGTCACCGACCCTATTCCGGTCGCATCCGAATAGGTGCCGCCCATATCCGTCAATACGCCGATTTTCACGACGTCGTCGGATATCTGGGCTTGAGCCATCCCGCTCAAGGCGACACAAAGCGGGAACACAAACGATAGCATTTTTGCATTGATCAATTGCATTATCTCCCCCTGCGTTATTCCGTTTCCTCGCCGGGAGTATTTCCCGAAACGATCGAACGGCCGTTTCCTCGTGATTATGGTTCAGGGCGCGCTATGCGGGAACGAGTCGTCCGCGCAAGTGCTCTTGTGACGACGTATCAATTTCCGCATTTTTCGAGATGTTCCTGACGGTCGGCATAACCTTTTCGGCGAACAGCCTCATATTGCGCTCGGCCTCATCGGCCGGCATGCTGGCGTAACTGAACACACCAAGAAATGCGGCGTTGCCAACCTTGGCATGCAGATCGGCAATCTTGTCGATACACTGCTGCGGCGTTCCCCAAACATGAAGATCGACAAAAAAATCGATCATCTTCTGCTCGCCCTGGTTTTTTAGAGTGTCGTGGAACTTGCCGTAATATTCGTAGCCCTTGGTCGACTTCATATGCTGGCCGAAGTCATAGTGATCCAGCACCGTCTGGTAATATTCGCCGATGTACTTTTGCGCGAGTTCCCGCGCACGCACGGGATCTTCATCGCAGAAGACCCATCCAGCTGACAGCGGCGGCGGCGCGGGACGTCCTCGCGACTTCTCAAAGATGGCGTTGTATTTTTGAATATCGGCGACCATATCGTCCCATGGCTTTTGCGGAATGATCAGAATCCCCACGCCGAGATCCGCCATGATGTGCATCGACTCTGGCGATACGGCGGATGCGTACGTACGCCCTCGGAACGAGCGCAACGGAAGCGGGCGGATCGGTGACGGAATTTGACGAATATATTTTCCGTCGTACTCCAGGACACCCGTCTCCAGTCCGTCGATCAAAGCCGAGGCAACCTCCACGAAGCGATCGCGAGATTCGTTCATATCGACCTGAAAGCGATCGAATTCGACTTTGCCGATGCCGCGCCCGATCCCGAGAATGGCGCGTCCCCCCGACACATGATCGAGAACGCTTAGTTCTTCAGCGACGCGAACCGGATGATGCCACGGCAGCACCATCACCATCGTCCCCAGTCGAACGGTCCGCGTCCGCCCCGCCATGTAGGTCAAAAACTGCGCCGGGTTCGGGCACATCGTATAGTCGGTGAAGTGATGTTCAGGCGTCCAGATCGATTGAAAGCCCAACGGTTCGGCCAAATCGGCAAGACGCAGATTGTTGGCGTAGACCTCCCGGTCCGTCAGGAATTGATCAGGATTCTGAAAAATCACAGCCATTCCGACGTGCATCGCGGTCTCCCCTTTTTCCTGTCAGGAAGTTAGATGTACTTGTCGGTATATGTCAAGCAAGCTATTCGGCTTTGCTGATGAGTAGAAAGGTTGCGGGCCGCGAAGCGGTGGTAACACCATCGAAAAAGAGAGATGTGAGCGCGCCGTGTCGGATGCGCCTGCCGGTACGGTCGGGGTCCGCTGCCAGCCGTTAGCTTCTCTGGTTCTCGGGGAAGGCGCTCCGCGCGCAGCCGCGACGTTGTTACCACGAGCGACAGGTGTGGACCTTGCAGAGGTCAACCGGGAGGTGATCGGGAAACGCTTTGCAATTCCTGCCAATGAATAGCAGCGCGTCCGTCTCCGACCGACATAGCCGGATCGCAACTGTCGCGCGGCCGCATGCTTTGGAAGCGCGGCGATATCGATCGACCGGTGCGACCGTCAAGCGCGGCTTGAGATTCGTTCAGGATGTCGCGAGCGATGATGGATGGTCGGGCGACAACGAAGGGAGCGCCACCAGCTTGCTCAACACTTTTCGATCCGCGTAACGGCGCAGGCCCGTCGGGACCTGTTCGAGCGACAACACATCGCTGACCAGCGGGCGGATCTGCCCCGCGCCGTACATGGCGAAGAGATGTTCGAATGCCGCGTCGAGCTGTGCGCGATCGCGCGTACCGTAATCTCCCCACCAGTGGCCGATCACGCTGGCATTCTTGACGAGCAGATGGTTGCCAGGAAACGCATGGGGCTGGCCGGAAGCGAAGCCGATCACGACAAACCGGCCGCAGAAAGCTACAACTCGAAGGGCGGCTTTGGACGCTTGGTCGCCGATCATGTCCAGTACGATGTCGCACCCCCGCCCATCCGTGAATTGAAGAACCTGATCTCGAAAGTCGGCGGCCTGATAATCGGTAATAAGATCGGCACCCTGATCGCGCGCGAGCGTCTGTTTGGCCGCGCCACGACAATCGGCGATGACGCGCAGTCCAAGCGCCTTGGCGATCTGGACGGCCGCGAGCCCGACCCCGCCGGCCGCGCCGAGAATAAGCACGGTTTCACCGGCGCGCGCATTCGCGCGCTGGACGAGGGCGGAATACGCAGTTCCGTAGTTGGCGTAGAGTCCGGCAGCCTCCGCCGTGGGAATGTCGATCGTCACGCGGATCGTGGTGCGCGGGTTCATTGCGACATATTCGGCATAGCCGCCGGCAGGCACCTGGCCGATGACACGATCGCCGGGCTGGAATCCAGCGACCCTGGCGCCGACAGCGGTCACCTCGCCGAACACTTCGATACCCGGAATGAAGGGCGCCTTGGCCTGACCCTGATAGGATCCCTTCAGGAAAACCAGATCCGCAAGGTTGAGGCCGGCTCCCTTGATGGCAACGAGGAGTTCATGATCGCCAATCTGCGGAACTGGTACGTCGGCAAGCTCAAGCAGTTCCGGCTCGCCGTACTGTCGGCAAACAATTGCGCGCATTCGTTATGTCGCCTCAAGGTTGCTCATTGATGATGATCGGTGGTTGCCTCTGGTCATCATGTCGGCGTCGCGTGGACAAGATGTCGCTGTACCCGGCTTTCGCATTCGCCCGGAAAGCGACGGCCAGAGATTATACTGTATAGTATAATATAATTATATATGGTATAGTGGGTCAAGCGTAATCTCCGTTCGCTCTCCGGGTCCCCCAAAAGACGGACTGAATTGACGCTGGATATCGGATATAGGCTCGCTTGCGAGATGGCGGTTTAAGGCTGGGTTTGAGTCCCGCGTCAGCCGCGTGATACATTTCGGATGCAATCGAAGCGAGAATGCTCGCGAACGTGCGCTCCATCACCAGGACAGGATATGGCTTCAGCAGAGAAAAGCGCGATCAAGGAAAGCGTTATCGCGTTCAAAAAAGCAAAGATCCTCGAAGAGGCCGCGTCTCTTTTCTACCAGATAGGCTACAACGAGACGTCGGTGGACATGTTGGCCGAGCGCCTCAACGTGACCAAGCCGTTCGTCTACTCCTACTTTCCGAGCAAGCAGCACATTTTGTACGAGATCTGTCGGCCCGGCGTCGAGCTTTCGCTCAAAGCCGCCGTTGAAGTGTCGCAGTCCGACGTTCCGGCAGTCGATAAGCTAAAGGAGCTTCTGAAACGATTTGTCATTATCGTCTGCGAGCATCAGGCCAGCATCGCGCTGTATCTGCGGCATCAGAAAAGCATGCTCGACGAACATAACGAGAAGATCGTTGCCAGCAGGCGTGCGTTCGATCGGATCTTCGAAGCGATTCTCACTGAAGGAAAGCGCTCGGGCGACATGGATGTGCGCAGTGTAAAGATTGCGAGCCTGGCGTTTTCAGGAATGGTGAACTGGGCTCATACTTGGTATCGGCCTGACGGTACGATGCCGCCGGCGCAGATTGGCGACCGGATCGTCGAACTTGCCCTCGCGGCGCTGAAAGCGGAATAACACCCTGGATACTCCAAGATTCGCTCCTGTGCCGGTAAGCGGCTATAGCGTTTTCAAGCGAAGTGGACGCCGGCCCGTGGCGGCCATCGCCGGCTTCGGCCGGTTTCAATGACGAAAACGCATCAAACAAAAGCCGAGAGTCTTTTACTCTATTCTTGAAACGATGAATGATTCTCGTGGATATCGGTCCCGCGCGGATCCATCCGGAGCAGCCCCGTCGCCGCGTGGGGAGCGCATATCCGTGATCCCGCACGACCAGTACGGGGAGCTGGAGTGTTTTCCCTATCGATGAGTTGGACGTGAGTATAGCCTTGCGGCGATTGATCAGATGTCGGGCTGATCGCCCGGCGCGTGCGCCCGAGCAAGACGACTGATATCGATGCCGGCCGCCTTTCGATCCCATGTATCCGACGTAATGCTCTCAGTCCGAAGCTGCTGTTTCATGACCTTGGCCGTCGGTGTCTTTGGAAGCTCCGGCATGATCCTGATGAACCGGGGCACCATGAAATACGCCATGCGGGGAACGAGAAATGCGATCAATTCCGCCGGATCCAGCGATCCTCCCTCGATCGGCGCAACGCAGATCATCACCTCTTCTTCCGTATCGGAGCTTGGAACGCCGACTGCCGCGGCTTCTTTGACAGTTGGATGAGCGAGG
Organism: Xanthobacteraceae bacterium; assembly: GCA_049651165.1. Taxonomy (GTDB): domain Bacteria; phylum Pseudomonadota; class Alphaproteobacteria; order Rhizobiales; family Xanthobacteraceae; genus 62-47. The sequence goes on from JBASBO010000147.1 coordinate 36,597, forward strand.
GCTTCGACTTCGATCTCGAATGACGAGATATTTTCGCCGCGGCGACGGATGGCGTCCTTGAGGCGATCGACGAAGAAGAAATTTCCGGCTGCGTCCTTGCGGAACAAATCTCCCGTGTGAAACCAGCCGTTGCACCATGCGGCGGCCGTTGCTTCCGCATTGTCGGCATATCCGCTGTTCATGCCCCATGGCCGGTCGGTTCGAACAATAAGCTCCCCTACCTCGCCAATCGGGACTTCGCAGTCGTTGGTATCGACCAGCCGGACCTCGACATCCTGGCGGGCCTGCCCTGATGTGCCGGCAAGCGGGGGATTAGGGCCGGACCAAAGCGGAGTCGAGACCTCGGTCATATTGAAGATCGTATAAACATCGACATGGAAGCGTTTCCCGAATTGCTCGACGGCATTGCCGAGCGGCACCACGAAGACCAGCCGCAGAGGATGATCGGGATCCGCCGGATCGTCGGGGGCCTTTTGCAGGAAGGCGGCCATGACGCCCAACAGAAACGCGACGGTGCAGTGGGTTCGGCGGACCGTTTCCCAGAAAGTCGAAGCATCAAAACGAGGGGTAAAGACAGCGGAGGCTCCATGCGCAAGCATGGAGAAAAGGATAGCAGTGCCGCCGACATGAAACATCGGGAATGGAATCAGGAAACGGTCGTCGCTCTCGATACAGGTCCACGTCTCGGGTCCCGCGTTGCTATAAAGATGAAGATAGGACGAAAGGACACCTTTCGACGGCCCCGTGGTGCCGGAGGTGAACATGATCGATTGCGTATCCCAGGGTTCGATCCGTCGCGCTGGCGGCTGCAATGTGCCGTGCTCGGGTCGCAGAACATCGTCATGGTCGAGGATCGGCAGGCGTTCGAATGTAGCCTCACCGCCGACAATAATCAGCTTCTCAAGCGACCCGAGGGAGAGGTTGACGAGATGGGGGAGCAGCGCTGCCTCGATGATAGCGATACGGGCACGGGACAGCTCAATCGCATGGTCAAGCAACTTGCCGCGATAAGCCATATTGATCGGCACATAGACCGCGCCAATAAAATTGATCCCCAGGAAGGCGCGAATATTCTCCTGTGAGTTCGGCAATCCCACCAGGACCCGATCGTCCTGTGCAACACCGAGCGTCTGCAAGCCCAGCGCCACCTGTACCGCATGGCTGTATGCTTCGGCGTAGGTCCACTGACATCGATCGTGCTCGAACAGAAGAAAAGTCTTGTCGGGTTGGTGGCGATACCATCGCTCGAGAAGGTCGCGCGTCACGGTTCGATCGCGCGGCGGCACGCGAGGGTCCGGTGTTTCCGGTTTGGTCGGCGACGGGAGCACGGTGATGGAATGGCGCTTCATCAGGTTTCCCTCCCGTCCGGATGCAACTGTTCCATTGCGATGCAATTGGAGCGTCGAGCATGCCGACTTTACGATCTTAGTCTATATTATAAAAAATATACTACATAGTATAGAGTGGGAAGCCAAAATGGGTCAATAAGGGCCGCGATATCTTCTATTCTGGAAGCCGCATCGTGATAACGTGCGGAAGATTTGAAAATAACGATAATCCAATTTGGAAATTTATACTCATTGGTATATTTAGAGAGATAGCTCTGTTTTTGATCGAGGGGGAAAATGACGGTTTCGACATCGCAATTCATCGAAGCCATGCGGTTCTTCCCGGCAGCGGTCAACATCGTGACTTCGCGTGAAAAGGACAATCCCGTCGGCTTTACTGCGACCGCAGTGATGTCGCTGACGGCCGATCCGCCGCAGGTCGCCGTTGCCGCAAACAAAGAAGTTAGCGGTTTGCCGACGCTGTTATCGGCGGGAGCATTTTGCGTATCGACGCTGTCGTCCCGTCATAGCGGCATCGCCAGCAGGTTCGCGGGAAGCGTGAAGGGCGCCGAGCGGTTCACAACGGGAGAATGGCTTACGCTGGCGACAGGTGCACCGGCGTTGAGCGATGCCGTTCTAAACCTGGACTGTCGTCTGGTGCAGAGTATCGAATTCAGCAGTCATCGCCTGATCGTTGGCGAGGTCGACGCCATTCGTATCAATAAGGCGCCGAAGCCGCTCTTATACATAGATGGAAGCTGGGCCTGTCTTCTTTCAGGAGCGGATTATGGTTTCGATCGCCATATGAAAGCTGTGCAGCGCGCAGTGAATGTGGTGAACAACGCGGAGCAGACGAGGCCGCGAGACCGGATTGGGCAGATCGTACGCGAGTTGACGCTCTACTATATCAACCAGCAGGATGCCACACGGGAGCAATTGAGCGCGGAGGCTTATGTCTCGTCCGAGCAAATGGATGATATCAATCGGCTCAGAAAGAGCTTCGATCGGCGGATCGTCGATTTATTGAATGAAGGCGTAAAAAAGGGCGAATTTGAAATCGATGACATTCGTCTCGCTGCTTTTGCAATTTCCGGCGTGGTCACCTGGGTTCACCGTTGGTATCGCTCGAACGGTCGTTTGTCGCCAGATGAGGTGAGCGAAGAAACGGTAAGGCTGGTCAATCGTATGATCTCGGCCGATCGCTTCTAGAGCGTGATCGCTCTGGATGGAATCGCTTGCCGTCATCCCGAGCGGCGAAGCCGCGAGCCTCGAAAAATGGCCATCGCTCTTTGAGGGTCGCGCAAGCGTGGCTGCCTGAGGGTGAAGATCGAACATTTCAACTGGAGAATCAGGCTCTCGCCGACTTTGCGAAATATTATGTGAGGCGGCGTGCTCGTTCCGCTCAATGTTAAGTCGCCAGGGCGCCAAATGCGGCGAGGTTAATCGCCGCCGAACATGGTCAAGCCTAGCGTTCAAGAATAGGCGTGTCATCCATCGATAGATATCTTTGGCGTCCTGCGCTTTTTGATTTGAACCTTCTCCTTGCTGAAAGGTTGCCGGGCATCTTCGTTCTGGGCTGGTGGTTCGACAAACAGGCCGTGGCGCAGAAGCTTCATGTAGGCGGTTTGCACATAGTCCGGCACGGTAGCCTTGCCGCCGGCGGAAGCATAACGAAAGGTGAGATAGGCGCGGGCGGCGAGCAGAATATAGGCAATCGGCTCGAGTTCTTGTTCATCGAAATCGTTCAGTTCACCGCGCTGCCTGGCCCGGCGAAGTGCGCGTAAATATCCGGCACCAAAGCCTTCGACGTGTTGCCGGAAGGCGGCTGGGACAAACACCTCGCCTTCGTTCAGAATGCGATAGAACTCGGGATGGACCTGTAGAAAATGAAACCAGGCCAGTAATCGAGCTTCTTCCCTGGCCAGCCCGCCGGTCAGCGGAGCCACTTCCTCCGTCACATGCGACAACAGCAGCTTTCCGAGCGCCGGCAGCAATTGTTCGAACAGATCCTGACGTGATTCGAAATAATTATAGAATGTGCCGTGAGCGACCTTGGCTGCGGCGGTGATCTTGCTGATCGAAGCATCGGCGTAGCCGTATTTTCCCACCACGCGCGCGGCGGCGAGGAATATCGATTGGCGTATGAACTCGGATCGTTCCGCCCGGTTCTTTCGAGGATGCCGCAACTGCTTTGCTTTCGCCACTTTTAACGATCCTCTCGGTGCTTTGCGTCGCGTCTGGTTTGAATCGGGAAGCGTTACGGCCAAACCCATCTAAATGCGCGCCTTTTCTCGGCACGGCGATACTTATCGATAGAGCCATTGACAATATCAAGAAATATCTCATTATAACGATGATCGATGACCCATGAATCATCAATCATATTACGATAACCGCGTGCGGCAGATGGGCGAGGAAATTGGACTGTTCCGGCACCAGTACCGTCTTTCCGGGGAGGCTGACGCCGCCGAGCAGATCCGCCATCGGAATGGGTGCGATCGCGATCATCGCGCTTTGGCTGTTGCCGCCGCGCCTCTTGTCGGACTATCAACTCTATACGTTCAACCTTGCGCTGGTGAATATTCTGCTGGCGGTCGGTCTCAATCTGGTGATCGGCGTCGCGCGGCAGTTCGCGCTGTTTAGCGGCGCGTTGTTCGGAATAGGTGCCTATGTCGCCGGAATTTGCCAGGTTCGGTACGGCATGTCGTTCCTTGCCGCGTTGCCGCTGGCGATTCTTGCGGCCACGCTGATTTCCGCGGCCACCAGCCTGATCGCGTGGCGCGCCGGCGATCTCTATCTCGCCATGATCACTTTCGGTTTCGGCGAGATTTTCCAGTTCTTCCTGGTTCACGCCGACGCGCTCACCAATGGACCGGATGGGCTTGCCGTGCCGCGTCCCAATATTGCTGGCGCGTCCTTCGCGGCGCCGGGCGAACTCTATCTGCTGTTTCTGCCGCTGACGGCGATAGCAGTTGCGATCTATCGCCTTATCGAGACAGGGCATCTCGGGCGGTTGCTGACGGCGCTTGGCGATTCGGAGCCGGCGCTGGCCAGCACCGGTTACGATCATCGCGTCGTCAAGACGATCGCGTTCGCAATTCAGGGCGCTTATGCCGGTCTCGCCGGGGCTTTCTTCGCCGCCGCGGTGGGGTTCATCGATCCGTATTCTTTCGGTTTGTCGGTGACCTTGCAGCAACTCACGGCCATTGCGATCGGCGGCCTTGGCAGCCTTGCCGGCGCGCTGGTGGGCAGCGTGACGCTGACCTTGATCGATCGTGTTCTGATCGATTTTCCGGGATTGCGCGAGCTTGCCTACGGCGCTTCCCTGCTCATCGTGTTTCTGGCCTTTCCAAGGGGTCTCGCGGGCGTTCTGCTGCGGCGAAAGAATGCGTCATGAGCGCGCTGCTGGAATTGAAGGATGTCTGTGTTCGTTTCGGCGGCCTCGCCGCCGTTACCGAGGCAACGATGTCTCTGGCCGAACGCGAGGTTCATGCCTTGATTGGGCCGAATGGGGCCGGCAAGAGCACGATCGTCAACTGCATCTCGGGCTTTCAGCGGAGTTCATCGGGTGAAATTCTGCTGGACGGCGAGATCTTGCCGCATCTCGATGCGTCCGCTGTTGCGCGTCGCGGGATTGCTCGCTCGTTCCAGACGCCGCAGCTATTCAGTCGGTTGAGCGTTGTCGACAACGTTCGCGTTGCACATCGGCGCCGCCGCGGGATTGACCTTGATGTCAGCGATCTCCTCGAACTCGTCGGCCTGACCGATGTTGCGCACCGTCAGGCGGATAGCCTGGCCTATGGTCAGCAACGACTGCTGGAAGTTGCGCGCGCGCTGGCATTGTCGCCGCGGCTGTTGTTGCTCGATGAGCCGGCCGCGGGATTGGCCTTCGAGGATACCGAGCGTTTGTCCCGCTTGCTGCACCTGATCGTGACGCAATTCGGCATTGCCGTGATGATCGTCGAACATAACGTGCCGCTGGTGCGCCGCGTCGCGAAACGCATCACCGTCATGCACCACGGTGTGGTGATCGCAACCGGCGCGCCCGACGACGTGTTGAGCGATCCTGCCGTCGTCGCTGCCTATCTTGGCGGCGGCAATCCGCCGACGGAGCATTGACGATGCTGCGGGTCAGCGGAATCACGGTTTCCTATGGCGCGGCCGTCGCCGTTCGTGATGCCTCCTTCGAAGTGGCTCAACGGCAAGTCACGGCCCTGTTGGGCGCCAACGGGGCTGGTAAGACGACGACAATGCTTGCCTTGTCCGGTCTGCTGCCGGTTCGAGCCGGAACGATCTACTTTGAGGGTGTTCGCGTCGACAACCTCAATAACGAGCGTCTGCTCCGGCTCGGCATCGTTCAGGTGCCGCAGGGGCGCCAGGTCTTTCCGCAAATGAGCGTGCTGGACAACCTTGAGCTTGGCGCTTTCGTTCGCAGTGATCGCGAGATCAGGACAGACCTCGCGCGCGTGTTCGAAATTTTTCCGCGTCTGGCCGAACGCTCCAGGCAATGGGCCGGAACGCTGTCGGGTGGCGAGCAGCAAATGCTTGCCATTGGCAGGGCATTGATGGCGCGCCCGAAGCTGTTGTTGCTGGACGAGCCGTCTCTTGGACTGGCGCCGATCGTCGTTGATGCGGTCTACGAGATCATCGGCCGGCTGGCTTCCGACGGTCTCGCCATTTTGCTCGCGGAACAGAACGTTGCCAAGGCGCTGTCGGTCGCGGATAAGAGCTTCATTCTCGAAAACGGCACGGTGAGCGCGAGCGGCACCAAAGATGAACTCGCCGCGACGAGTTTCGTTCAAAAGGCTTTTCTCGGTTAGCGAGTTTCGCGAACCGGAAAGTATCAAGCAGGAGACGGCGAGGGATGAGTTTAAGACCGAACGTACAGGTGGCCATCGCAGGCGTCGGCGAAACGGCTGTCGGAAAGTTGCCTGGACGACATTCAACCGGGCTCTATGTCGAGGCTGCAAAGCGGGCGATCGAAGATGCCGGCATCGACAAGAGCGAGATCGATGGACTTCTGACGGCCGCATCGGTTGTCGACGATAACGTTCGCCATCACATGGTCATCTCCGAGCATCTCGGCCTTTTCTGCAAAACCTTGTGCGACACGTTGCGCACCGGTGGCGCGGCCTTCGGCTATGCGTTCCAGCTTGCGCAATGGGCGGTGCAGTCGGGCCGTTGCCGGGCTGTCCTGGTGGTTGCCGCCGACAACCTGCTGACCGGTCCGGGGTTGGGGCAGGGGGTTACGGCCTACACTGAACTCGGCGCGCATTCGCTGGAATTCGAGGTGCCGTTCGGCGCGCATATTCCCGGCTTTTACGCACTCGTTGCCCAGCGGCATATGCACGAATACGGCACCACTCCGGAGCAGCTTGCCGCGATCGCGGTGGCGTGCCGCAAACATGCGTCTCTCAACCCGGCGGCCCAGAAGCGGGACCCGATCACGGTTGATGATGTACTGAATTCGCGAATGATCTCGTCGCCGCTGCACATGCTCGATTGCAGCCTGATATCGGACGGCGGCGGCGCTTTCATCGTCACGACGCTGGAGCGCGCGCGGGAGTTGCGAGCCCGGCCGATCCGATTGCTTGGGGCGGGGCAGGCCCAGTCCTATTATCATATGGGGCATCTTGCCGGTGGCGTCGGGCTGCCGCGGGATCGCAAGGGCGAGTTCAATCTTACCAATACCGTCCAGAAGGTTGCCGCCCGCGACGCGTTCGGCGAGGCCGGCGTCACTCATGACGATATCGACGTTGCGGAAATCTACGACAGCTTCACCATCACGGCGCTGATGCAATTCGAGGATCTCGGGTTCTGCAAGAAGGGTGAGGGCGGCGCTTTCGTAGAGGGCGGGCGCATCGAACTCGGCGGGGCTTTGCCGGTCAACACCCACGGCGGGCTATTGTCTTACGCCCATCCGGGAATGCCCGGCGGCATCTTCCATCTCATCGAGGGAGTTCGTCAGCTCCGTCATGAATGCGGCGAACGACAGGTCCCGGACGCCAAGATTGCGCTGGTCACCAACGTCAGCGCCGTCGCGTCCAATCATTCAGTCTGCATTCTGGGAAGGGACTGAGCCATGACTAGCGTTATGCCCACTATCGCCCCGCGCCCGACCGAAGTTTCCAAGCCATTTTGGGATGGTTGTCGTCAGCGACGGCTCATGATGCAGAAGTGCGAGGACTGCGGTAACATCACTTATTACCCGGCGTATATGTGCCCGGCATGCACCAGCGGAAAGCTGGCATGGACCGAGTTGAGCGGGCGCGGCCGGGTTCACTCCGTCACCATCGTTCATCGCCCCGCGGCGCCCGTATTCGCTTCTGCGACGCCTTATGTCGTGGCATTGGTCGAAGTCGAGGAAGGCCCGATCATGATGAGCAACATCATCGGCCCGGACGCGTTTGAAACCAGGATCGATGACAGGGTCGAGGTTGTTTTCGAAGACGTCGATGGCGTCACGCTGCCGCGCTTCCGGCGAACCGGGAAGTAGCGATGCAAACGTTCCGCGAACTTGCCGAACGAGTCGCCGCACGCGGAGATCGTGCGGTACTATCCTATGAAGGTGGTGAATTCGGCGGGCGAGCGACGGTCGCCGAAGCCCGCCGCATCGCGCGGGCGTTGCTCGCAAGCGGCGTTCAACGGGGCGATCGCGTCTGCATATGGGTGCCGAACCGTCCGGAGTTTGTTTTTGTTGAGCTGGCGGTGACGTTGATCGGTGCGGTTTTCGTTCCGATCCAAAGCCGCTATGGAGCAACCGAACTCGGAAATATTCTTGGTCGCGCCGAGCCGACCGTCCTGATCTTTCAGAGTCGTTTTCTCCAGCTTGACCACGATGCCATTCTTGAGCGCGTCGATCCGGATATCGGTCGCGGGACGACGAGATTTCCGTCGCTGCGGCACGTCATCTCCCTGGATGACAGCCGCCATCGCGGTGTCGAATCGTGGGCGGCCTTTCTTTCGCGCGCGGATAGTGTTTGCGAGAATCGTCTTGATGAATTGATGGCTCAGATCGAGCCGGACGATCCCGCGGTATGCATCTTCACCAGCGGCACCACCGGCGTGCCGAAAGGCGCCATGCTCAGTCACGCCGCCATCCTCGCGACGGAGCGGAGCGTCGGACAGATCATGCGGATAGCGCCCGATGAGCGCGTTCTCTACGGCGCGCCGCTGCCGTCGGTGTTCGGCTGCTGTAACGCCTTGGTGGCGAGTTGGATTCACGATGCCTGCCTCGTGGTGCTGCCGACATTCGAGCCCGGCGAGGCGCTGGCGACGATCCAGCGTGAGCGCTGCAACGTCATTTATGGCGTGCCGACCATGTATCTCATGCTTCTGAACCACCCGGAATTCAGCCCGTCGCGGACGGCGTCGCTGCGCTCCGGGATTGTCGGTGGCGCGCCGTGCCCGCCGCAACTGGCGGATGCCATCATCGGCCGGTTGGGGGTGCGCGATCTCGTCAGCGGTTATGGCATGTCGGAAACCTGTGCGGTCATCACCATGACCCGGATCGGCGACCCGGTTGATATCGTCACCGGAACCGTCGGTCGGCCGTTACCTGGGGTCGAAGTCCGCATCTGCGATCCAGCGTCACCGACCGTTCTGCCGACAGGAACGGATGGAGAAATCTGCGTTCGTGGCAGCAATCTGATGCTCGGCTATTTCGCAGGCCATAACGATTTGCTCAAGCCGTTCGCCGATGGCTGGTTCCGGACCGGCGACCGCGGGATTCTGGAGAGCGACGGCAACGTGCGCATCACTGGCCGGGTCTCCGACATGCTGCTGGTCGGCGGCTTCAATGTTTATCCCGTCGAGATCGAGACGCTGTTGGCGGACCATCCCGACGTCATTCAGGCGCATGTCGTCGGGATCGATGACGAGCGGATGGGAGAACGACCGGTCGCGTTCGTGCAATTGCGGCCTGGAGCAAAGCCAGACCCGGATCTCCTGACGCAGTTCTGCATCGATCGAATTGCGAAGTACAAGGTTCCGAAGCGGTTTTACTTTGTCGAGAGCTTTCCGATGACGCCGCTGGGCAAGGTTCAGAAGTTCGAGCTTAAGAAGTTGGCTGGGCAGGGCATAACCTGAGGGAAGTGACAATGAGACGGTTTCTTTTGGCGGCTACAATCGCGGCTATTCCGGCGGCCGCTTCGGCGCAGGGTGCGTTCGGCGTGACCGATACGACGATCCGTGTCGCGGTGCAGGATTCGCTCAGCGGTGCTTATTCGCAGTATGGCGTGCCGAGCCTCAACGGCGTGCGCTACGTCTTTGACAAGGTCAACGCAGCCGGCGGCATTCACGGGCGCAAGCTCGAGGTCGTCGCCGAGGATGACGGATGTTCGCCGAAACAATCGGTCGGCGTAGCGACCAAGCTGGCCTCCGAGCGTGCGGTCGTCGCCGTGCTTGGGCTCACCTGTTCGTCGGCCGCGGTCGCGGTGCGGGACACGGTGGCGCCGACGACACCGGTCCCGTTCATCTCGTTCTCCAGCGGTGGCCACACCTCCAGCGCGCCCCAACTCGGCGGGTTGAAGCCGAACTTCTTCTTCATTCCGCCATCGGTGCACGCGCAGGGCGGTGCGATCGTCAATTTTGCGATGAGTGCGCTCAAGCCGTCGCGGGTTGCTTTCATCGGCCAGACCGACGTTTACGGGAAGGAAGGCCGTCAGGGTGTCGAGACGATGCTGGCCCAATATGGACAGAAGATCGTTGCGGACGAAACGCTGGAATCCCGCAGCACCGACGCCAGCCCGCAGATTCTGAAGCTCAAGGCGGCAAACCCCGATGTCGTCATCGCATTCCTTTATCAGGTGCCGGCGCAGATCCTGCTTCGTCAGGCGGAGGACCTTGGCCTCAAGGCTGTTATCATTACTTCGGCATCGGTAACCGACAGCAGCATCTATCGATCGCTGCCGCAAACCGCGTTGACGCATTATTATGGCAGCATGGTCGCGAAGGACGTCCTCGATGGTCCCGGCATGAAGCCGATGATGGACGAGATGCGGGCGAAGTATCCCGATGTCACCTTCAATCCGCTGGTGGTTTCGGGCGTTGGCGCGGCGACAGCTCTGGTCGAGGCGCTTCAGAACCTCGGCAAGGATATCACCCCCGAGAAGCTGGTGGCTGCGCTCGACAAGACCAGGGACGTCAACACCAACGCGCTGGGCTACCCGTTGACCTTCACGCCGGAAAATCATGCGGGTGGGCGCGGCCTGACGATCTACAAGATTGTCAACGGCGCCGAAACGCTGGCCATGCCGGGCTATTGGCCGGGTCACGAGAAGGCATCGGCACCGATTGCCGATAAATAGCAATGTCGGCATCGATGTTACCGCAATTGCTGACGGCCGGTGTCGTCAGCGGTTCAATCTACGCGCTGGTTGCGCTGGGATTGGTGGTGGTCTTCAAGGCGACTACGGTGATCAATTTTGCTCACGGCAGCGTTATCATGCTGGCCGCATATGTTTGCGTGACCGCGGCGAACCGGCTCGGTCTGAGCTATCCTGTCGCGCTGCTGATCGCTATTCTGGTGGTAACGATCGTTGGTCTTGTTATCAGCGAGACGGTACATCGACGCCTTCTCGCGGCGCCGCATATGATACAGGTGCTTGCGACCCTTGCGGTCGCCAACATCATCAATGGCGGCACCACGCTGATCTGGGGTTCGGGCAGCTATCCCTTTCCACCGGCCGACCGGCTGCGGCCGGTGATCACGGACCCTGTCGTCGTCACCGGCCAGCAATTGCTGATCATCTTCGGAACTATCGCGATGATGGTCGCGCTGGCGGCATTCTTTCGCTGGACCCGCTGGGGCAAGGCGATGCGGGCGCTGTCGCAGAATATGACCGGGGCCAATCTTTGCGGCGTTCGCACCAGCAAGGTGTTTGCCATCGCCGTGACCATGGGGGCGGCGCTCGGCGCCGTTGCCGGCGTGTTGTATGCGCCGCTCACGCTGGTCGATCCTGAATTCGGATGGCTTCTCATCAAGGGTTTCGCAGCCGCGGCGCTCGGGGGGCTGACAAGTCTGCCCGGCGCGGTGATCGGCGGCCTTATTCTCGGCGTCTGCGAAAGTCTCTGGGTCGCGGTGCTTCCGGCGCTCTGGGCGCCAAGCCTCAGCTATCTGATTATTATCGCGGTGTTGCTGATCAAGCCGACGGGGTTGTTCGGAACGCCCGCCAGGCAAAAACTCTAACGATGTGAGAATCCGATGCATATTGCCGGCAATAAGGTTCCGTGGAATTCGATCCACGAGCTGCTGCGCGCCCGCGCTTTGCAGCATGGCGATGCGCCGCGCGTCGATGTCGCCGAAACCGTCACGTCCTGGGGCGAACTCGATCGGGAATCGGATCGGCTCGCTGCTGCGTTGCACGGCCACGGCGTAGGACCCGGCGAACGCGTATGCAGCATGATGGACGGACGGATCGAACAGCTCATCGTTTGGTTCGCTACCGTCAAGCTCGGCGCAATCTGGGTCCCGCTTAATACTGGCCTGATCGGCGACGATCTCGTCTATACTGTAGGCGATGCCGCGCCGAAGGCATTGTTTGTCGAGGCGGAGACCGCGTCGCGCTTTGTCGATTGGCCCGATGAGGTGTCGTTGCCGGCCGCGCGTGTGACCACCGAGCCTGTCGCCGGATTTCGGCGTTGGGATGATTTCGTCATGGCGACAGGAAAGCCGCCGCAGGTCGAGGTCGGTCCACGAGATCCGGGTGTGATCATTTACACCGGCGGAACGACCGGCCGCCCCAAGGGCGTGGTGATGCCGCATTTTGCGTTTCTCGCCGCGGGCTACAGGTTTCGTGACGCTTTCGATGTGACGCCGGACGATCATCAGTACTCCGTGCTGCCGCTGTTTCACGTTGGCGGCACCATGCTCGGTGTTATGGGACCGCTTGTGACCGACATTCCAACAACGCTGGAACGGCGGTTCAGCGCCACCCGTTTCTGGTCACGCGCAAGATCAAGAGGAGCGACGCTGATCGATCCGGTTGGCACCATGGTGACGATGCTGACGAAGCAGCCGGAGAGCACGGCCGATCGCGATCATCGCGTCCGCGCGTCGGTTGGCGTCACCGGGCAGGTTCCGCCGGATGTCGCCTCGACGTTCTCCCGTCGGTTTGGGATCAAGATGGTGAACCTCTATTCGCTGACCGAGGCCGGCGGCGTTCTGATTCTCTATACCAAGCCAGCGGGCGCACGGCCCGATGCGCATGGTGAGCCGGGCCGCTGGGCCGACTTCCGTGTTGTCGATGCGCTCGATCAGGACAGGCCAATGGGCGAGGTCGGTGAGATCGTGTTGCGCCCGCGTGTGCCGTACACCTTCATGCTGCGCTATCACAACGATCCGGAGCGGACGATCGAATGCTGGTCGAACCTCTGGCTGCACACGGGCGATCTTGGTCGGGTCGACCAAGAAGGATTTTTGCATTTTGTCGGACGGCAGGCGCACTGGCTTCGGTGCCGCGGCGAAAACGTTTCGGCCTACGAGGTCGAATCCGTCGTGGGGCAGTGTCCGGGTGTTGCGGAAGCCGTGGTCGTCGGTGTTCCCGCGGAGCTTGGCGAGGAGGAAGTCAAGGTCTTCATCATCAGATCGAATGCTGTCGATGTGACGGCGGAGTCCGTCGTTGCATGGTGCGCGGCGCGGCTCGCGCGCTTCAAGGTGCCGCGGTTTGTCGAGTTCGTCGATGCCTTGCCGCGCTCATCGGCAAAGCAGGAGATCGAACGTCATAAGCTGCGTGCCTTGCCGAACGACAACGCGTGGGATGCACGCGCCCAATCGGTTCATCCGCCTGCCGGAGCGAAAAAATGAGATCGCTGTTCTATGAGGATTTCGAAATCGGGCAGGTCTTCGACAGCCCTGGACGTACGGTCACGGAGACCGATCTCTCGTTGTTCTGCATGATGTCCGGCGACTGGCATCCGCTGCATTCGGATGAGGAATACGCGAAGACGACGCAGTTCGGACGGCGCGTGGTTGGAGGTGTGTTCGGCGTGGCGCTGGTGACGGGTGCGATGAGCCGATGGGGGATTTTCGAATCGTCGGTGATCGCCATGCTGTCGATCGGAAACTGGCGATTTGTGGGGCCGATCTATGTCGGTGACACGCTCAGCGTACGCATGACGATCGTGGAGAAACGACCGACCAAAAATGGATCGGTCGGCATTATTGATCGTGAATTCGAGATTCGAAATCAGCGCGGCGAGGTCATCCAGACGGGTCGTTCGGACGCGCTGATCAAGTTGCGACCCGATAATTCCTCGTTTCAGTCCTGATACAGCAGAGAAGGAAGTCGTACGGTGAGATGTATCAAGTCACTATACGTTGGTGCGTTGATGGCGGTATTTGTATCGCCGCTGGCCGCCGCCGAAAACGGGCCGATCAAGATCGGGATACTCAACGATCAGTCCGGCCCCTATGTCGCGATCGATGGCCCAAGCTCGGTTGATGCTGCGCGTATGGCGGTTGAAGATTTCGGAGACACCTTGCTCGGGCGCAAGATCGAGGTGGTATCCGCGGATCATCAGAACAAGGCGGATGTCGGCGCGACCATTGCCCGCAGATGGCTGGATGTTGACGGCGTCACGGCTATCGTCGACGTTGCGGTTTCGTCCGTCGCATTCGCGGTGCAGGAGCTTGCGCGCGAGCGCAACAAGATCGTGATCTATTCCGGAGCCGGAAGCTCCGATCTCACCGGCAAGGCGTGTTCGCCGACGAGCGTGCATTGGACCTACGATACCTATGCGCTTACAGTCGGCACCAGCAAGGCGCTGGTGAAGAACGGCGGCGATAGCTGGTTTTTCATCTCGTCGGATAACGCCTTTGGCAAGGCGCTGACACGTGATTCGTCCAGGGCTGTTCAGGCCGTTAACGGCAAGGTGCTGGGTGAAGTGCTGCATCCGGCAAACTCATCCGATTTCGCCAGCTATATTCTGCAAGCGCAGACCTCGGGTGCCAAGGTCGTCGCGCTCGCTAATGCCGGCGAGGATACCAAGAACGCGGTGAAGGCCGGCAGGGAATTCGGGCTCACCGCCAAGCAGCAGATGGTCGGGCTGCTGACGCTGCTTCCGGATGTCCATGGTCTCGGGCTTGATACGTCGCAGGGGTTGCTTGTGACGGAGTCGTTTTATTGGGACATGAACGACGAAACGCGCGCCTGGTCGACGCGATTCTTTGAGCGCAACAAGGTGATGCCGCATATGGTGCCGGCTGGCGTCTATGGCACCGTCATGCACTACCTCAAGGCCGTCAAGGCCGCAGGAACGACAGACTCCGCTAAAGTCATGAAGGCAATGAAGGAGATGCCGATCAATGACTTCATGACCAAAAACGGGCGTATTCGTGAGGATGGTCGGGTGCTGCGCGATTTCTACGTGTTCCGGGTCAAAAGCCCGAAGGAATCCAAAGCGCCGTGGGACTACTATGAGAAAATCGCAACGATCCCGGCTGAGGATGCCGCGCGCCCGCTCGCCGAGAGCGAGTGCCCACTGGTGAAAAAGCAGTAGACCAACGCTTCCGAGATCAGAACAAAGCTCGCTGTTTCTGCTTTGACGTGAACATGGATCGCACCGCCTCAGGCGGCGGTGCGAAGATCGAGGAGCCTGGTTCGACGTCGTCGAAACGGACTTTATAGCGTCTCATGCTTTGATGAAAATATCCAAGGTTGCCATCGCCGGGCTTGACCGGCCTGCGGGGCCGAAGCTCCCTCAGTGCGGCGAAGGCCCGGCAATCCGTCATTTGTCTTTCAGGGAGATGGATGCGCGGATCAAGTCCGCCCATGACGGCGACTTATTCCATCAAAAAGTGGAAAAGCATCAACACGCCTGATTTGCTCTCGGGTTCTGCCACCACATGCGCCTGGAAGCGCGAGCGCCGGGCTTCGCCTCACACGGCATCGCGGCGCAACGCAAGTCGTTGTCGCTCGGCAATCAGACGTTGGCTTCCGAGGACGACGGGACTGAGGTGCGCGCCGCCGCCGACGTCGATCTCCGCCCCGTTGACGAACGACGCCTCGTTGCTACAGAGGAAGCCGACCAGCGCCGCCACTTCCTCCGGCTGGCCCAGCCGACGGGCCGGCACCATCGAGACAGCATCGTCGCGCACCGCCGCCGGCATCCGCCGCACCGCCTCGGTCTCGATCAGACCTGGGAGAACAGCGTTGCTCGTAATCCCGTGGCGCGCATATTCCAGCGCCAGGTTGCGATTCAGCCCAAGCAGCCCGGTTTTGGTCATCGCGTATCCGGTTTGCAGCGCCAGTCCACCGCGCGCGGCCATCGACGAGACGTTGACGATGCGGCCCCAGCCGGCAGCCACCATGTCCGGCAGGACGGCTTGCGCGAGATAGAGCGGCCCGGTGAGGTTGGTGGCGAGTTCGCGCTGCCACGCGGCTTCATCCATTCGTTCCAGCGGCGCGATGTTGGCGGTGATTCCCGCATTGTTGATCAACGCGGTGACGGGGCCGAACGCCGCGCGCAATTCGCGCACCGAGGCTTGCACCTCACTGGCGTCGCCGACATCGCCCGCGAGGCAATGGACCCGGACTTCGAAGGCGGCGAGGTCGTCGATCAGGTCGGACGGCGGCGGCGCTTTGTCGAGCAGCCCGAGGTCGAACCGCTGAGCGGCAAGCCGCCGGGCGATAGCGCTGCCGATACCGCCAAAGGCGCCGGTAATCAGCGCGACACGCGGCGACATGGCGACTGAAGGAGTTTCGGTCATTTCAAGCTCTCAAGTCGGACAGCAATGGTTGATCAGATCGTGGCGATGGTGATGCCGCCGTCGACGACCAGGCTGACGCCGGTGACGAAACTGGCCGCATCGCTACAGAGATAAAGCACGGCGTTGCCGATGTCGCGTCCGGTTCCCAGCCGGCCCATCGGAGTCTTGGCGATGTAGCGCGCTTTCGCATCCGCATCGTAGGCATCGGCGAGCTTGGTCTGAATCAGGCCCGGCAGCACGGTGTTCACGCGCACGCCGTGTCCGCCGTATTCCAGCGCGAAACTGCGGCTCATGCCGATCAACGCGGTCTTCAACGTCGAATAAAGCCCGAGCATCTTGTCCGGATGCAGCGCCGCGATCGAGGCGACGTTGACGATGCTGCCGGTGCCGCTCCCGCCGCGCCCCTGCATCAGCCGCGTTGCTTCCCGCGACAGGTACCAGTAGCCGCGCAGATTGACGTCCACGGCCTTGGTGAAAAGTTCGAGGTCTGTCTCGTCGATGCTGCGCCACGGGCTGAGCACGGCGTTGTTGACGAGGATGTCGAGCGTCCCGTGCCGCTCGCGCAGATGGCGGCCCATGCTCTCGATGTCGTCCATGCGTCCGATGTGACAGGCGCGTCCCTCCGCGCTGAGACCGTCGGCGACAAGCGCGGCGGCCTCGCGCGCGCAGTCGTCGGCCTTGCGGCTGCTGATGACGACATGGGCTCCAGCCTCCGCCAGCATGCGCGCGGTGGCGGCGCCGATGCCTTGTGTCGCGCCGGTGATCAGCGCGACCTTGCCGCTGAGATCGAAGGGATGAGGCCAACGGGACGCGGGCGGGTTGTTCAAGATGACCTCCGTGATGGGGGGGACTGATTTGCGGATGCCGGCGGCGTCAGCCCGACCTGCGCGAACAGCGCCGGGTCGATGCGGCTGCGGTCGGCGCCGGTCTTGTAGACGTAGGTGCGGCAAGGCATCCCCGGACGCTGCTGCGCATGACCGTCGATCACGAAGAACAGCGGCGTCTTTGCATCCGCGGCATTGGCGAGCTGAGCGCGGTTGGAGGCCGCACAGTGCGTGCAATAGACCGGCGCTCGTTCACGATTGAAGTTGATCGGATGCGGGTTGTCCATCAGCGGCGACAGCGGGCGCCCGTAGCGGAACATGTCGCGCCACATCTCGCTCCGGAACAGGCGGCCGCCGCTGCCGCAGGGGTCGAGCGTGAAGACGAAGCGGTCGTCTTCCTCATGCAGCCGGAAGTCGGCGCAGTGATAGTTCCAGGTACGCGCGATCTCGCGTACCAGTTCCTCATCGCTCATCGCCGCATAGTGCGGGAAGCCGGCGACGAAGGCCGGGGCGTAGGTCTGGCTCAACAGTTCGTCGAGATAGTCGGCGCCGCCCAGTTCCAGCGCCGCGGCATAGAAATGGGCCAGCCAGACCACGGCGAAATCGTGCCATGGCCGCCACTCCTTGCGCTGACCGTCGAGCAACGCCGCGATGTCGGTGTCGCCTTGCGCCAGACGCGCCTCGGCTTCCTGCACGCGCGTACGCGTCAGCGCCGTCCGCTCCGCGTCGCTGAACAGCGTTTCGCCCCGCTGGCTCAGCTTGGCGAATCGCAGCGTGCAGCGGCCGTCCGCGCCTTTCTCGGTGGTCCAGGCGGGAGCGCCCAACGCGGCGTTGAGTGCGGCCTGATTGGCCTTGCAACCCTGACAGTAACTGCTGACGCCGTCGCTCCAGCCGCCATAGGCTTGCGGATGACGCTCGGGCAGCCGCTGCCGTTCCAGCTTGCCGCCGCTGCCGCAAGGCGACAAACGAAGCGTCACGCTGTCGTCGTCTTCCTCCAGCGGCTCAAGCACGGCGTCGCCCTGATAGCGGTGGATCGCGACCAGATCGGCGATCGCGCCGCGGGCGTCGCCGGCGCGCCATTGCGACACCCAGGTCGCCATCAGTTGCGAACCGATCCGCTCCAGCACGGCGCGGGCGCGATCCTCGCCGAAATCCACCCGCAGTTTGCCGACTTTGCGCGCCAGCGCGTGACCCGACAAGGCGTCAAGGCCGGCGTGGCCCTGAGCCATCTCGCGCAACAGCCGGCGCACGCGCTCAAAGTCGCCGGCGGCGAGAGCCTCCTTGGCCTGGAGCTCGAAAGGCTGCGCCATCGCCTCCAGTTGCTCGGAATCGAACAGGCGGGTCATCGGCGGTTTCTCCCTGTTTGCGCCGGCGCTCCGGGCCTACGTCACGACGCTGTTCTTGGCACGGGGCCGCCTCCGTGTTGCTTCAGCAACTGCCGGCCCAGCGCCGCGAGGTGGACCTGGTCGGGACCGTCGCCGATACGGATGAAGCGGGCATAGGTATAGGCTTCGGCGAGGAACGTATCCTGCGATACGCCGGCGGCGCCGAAAATCTGGATCGCGCGGTCGATGACGCGCGCGGCCATCGAAGGCACCACGATCTTGGCGGCGGCGATCAGGTCGCGCGCGGCCTTGTTGCCTTCGCGGTCCATCTTGTCGGCGGCGCGCAGCGTCAGCAGGCGGGCCTGTTCGATCTCGCAGAACGAGTGGGCGATGTCCTCGCGCACCGAGCCGTGCTCGCCCAGCGTGCGGCCAAACGCCGTGCGCGAGGTGGCGCGCCCGCACATCAACTCCAGCGCGCGCTGGGCACAGCCGATCAGCCGCATGCAATGGTGGATGCGTCCCGGGCCCAGGCGGCCCTGCGCAATCTCGAATCCGCGCCCCTCACCCAGCAGGAGATTGGTGGCGGGCACCCGCACGTTGTCGTAAACGATCTCGGGGTGGCCGCCGGGACCGTCGTCGAAGCCGAATACCTTGAGGTCGCGGATGATCTTGATGCCGGGCGTATTGATCGGCACCAAAATCATTGACTGCTGCCGATGCTTGTCCGGATTGCCGGGATCGGTCTTGCCCATCACGATCAGGAGCTTGCAGCTTGCATTCATCGCGCCCGAGGTGAACCATTTGCGCCCGTTGATGACGTATTCGTCGCCGTCGCGGCGGATTTCGCACTGGATGTTGGTAGCGTCGCTTGAGGACACCGCCGGTTCGGTCATCGAGAACGCCGAACGGATCTCACCGGCGAGCAGCGGCTCCAGCCACTGCTTCTGCTGCTCGGGGTTGCCGTACAGCGCCAACACCTCCATGTTGCCGGTGTCGGGGGCCGAGCAGTTGAACGCCTCGCTGGCCCACATCACGCGCCCCATCAGCTCAGCGAGCGGCGCGTATTCGAGATTGCTCAAGCCCGCGCCGTGGTCACCCGGGAGAAAGAGATTCCACAACCCCTGCGCGCGCGCCTTGGCCTTGAGGTCCGACAGGATCGCCGGCGCGTGCCCGGCCGCGGCCTTGTCGAGTTGCGTCGCGTAAAGGATTTCGGCAGGGTAGATGTGTTCATCCATGAATGCCGACACGCGGTGTCTCAGTTCGAGGGCGCGGTCGCTCCATTCAAAGTCCATGGTTACACTCCCATCAAATCGGCTGCCGGCGTTCGATCTCGACCCATGCCGGTGCTTCGCGACCGGAGGCCGTCAAAAATAATAGATGAATGGAAATTCTCCGCTTGTGCTGAGTCGCTATGGGAAATCCGCTCCTTGCCTTCGGTCCCGCTTGCGCGGCTGCCCCAATGACGCATGAGCCCTACTCGCCCGACGAATCCGCCCGCCATCGCCGCCGGACAAATAAATATGCCGGACGGTGTATTCATTTCCGGTTTCTTTTAGACTGGACCACAACCACACGGACTTGACCGCGGTGCGGACGGCGCCGCAACGGACATGGATATGGTGAATCTGCAATACCGTAGCGAGACAAGCACCCTGCTCAACGAAAGCGCCGGCCGGCTGTTCGCATCGGTTTCCGAGCAGGACATCGGGGGCGCCGAGCTTGGGCAATGGGCGGGAGCCTGCTGGGGGCAGGTCGCGGAAGCCGGCTTTCCCCTGGCCTTCGTCAGCGAGACGGCGGGTGGCTTCGGGATCGAAGCGGCGGAAGCCATCCAACTGGTGCGGATCGCCGGCTTTTACGCCGCGCCGATTCCGCTTGCCGAGACCATGCTCGCCAACCGCCTGTTGAGCGAGGCCGGCTTCGAGGCGACGTCGAACCCGGCAACGTTCGCGTCGGTCTCGGGTGGCGCGGCCGCGCTCGACCGGCAGGGTTCCGGATGGCGGGTCCGGGGCCGTGCCG